>JACPSX010000129.1:0-1706 GCA_016193065.1 Candidatus Tectimicrobiota bacterium
CCCGATCCACGCCTTCATCCGCAAGCAGGTTCACGCTGACGGCGCGCCCACTGGGTAGACCGCTTCACCCCGAAGCGCCTGGGCAGCGAACCGCAGGGCGGCTAGGATTGCCTCACGGGTCAGGCGCGGGTGGGACTCCAGCACCTGCTCGATGGATTCGCCGCTACCTAGCTTTTCCAGGATAAGCTCAACGGTGACGCGGGTTCCGGCAATCACCGGTTTGCCCATCATGACCTTGGGGTCCGAGATGATCAGGGACTCACCCATTGCCCACCTCCTGAAGCCAATCTATCACATCTCCGACGTAACGAATAAGTTTCTTTCCGGAGTCTCCTGCCGAAATGACGCTTGGCAACCTGCAGCCCGAGATTCCGGGAAGAAACTGTTGAACAAAACCGCTTGCCCAATTATGGGAATTGTATCACGCGAAGGGCTTCCAAGGAAGGTGCCGCCAGTGGTTGGTCAGTAGCGTCAATTACGCGACCCTGACCCCTATGCGCCCTATCGACCCCGAACTTCTATCACCAATCCCATGAGACCCCGCTCTCGAACGAGCCAATCAGCAGTGCTCAGCTTTGAATGATACCGACACCAAGCCAAAAAATTCGACGAGTGTTTCGAAGCCGACTGAGATAACAGACTGAGGTATCCTTGTCGATCGTCAGCGGAGAAAAGCAAATCCACTCTGCGCGCGCCTGCGCTACACCACGTGATGCGGGAAATCCGGTACCACCACTCGGGAAATCCTCGCCATGACTGGAGCCTTTGCCACTGTCTCATGTCATCTGTCAATTGCTGTATACTGTCCCCGGAATTCCAGTCCCCTATGCAGGTCGAACGCTCAGCTTAACCGGCGGGCTTTGGAGCGCAGCGGAAAAGCTGGTCCGAGTTGAAGCTGTTGTTAGATGACATTAGAATCCGCCTCTCACTTGTGCCCCTAACCATGCTCCGTACATAAACACTGGGATAAAGCCGAATATTGCCCCGATTGGAAACATAATGAGTTGGCCTAAACCCTCTTGAGCCATGTCGATTGCCGTTACTATAAGTGCTGCTACCATCATGCCTATCCACGACATGACGCCACCAATTACGAGCAACCCTACCGAGAACCAAAATCCCGGAACAAAGTCTATGCGCCCTTTAACCACGCCCGGGTTAATTGAGTCGAGCAGGCCAAGAACAAACATCAGGGCGATACCACCAAGGACAAGGGTATGAAGTGATTGCAGGCGCCCAAGAATTGGTATGAATGCTAGAACGATCGCGGCGACAACAAGCACACCCACCAATTTGAAGAATGCCCCCGGAGCTAGCGTTATAACTTTCCAAGGAAAACTCCCAGCGGCTTCGCCGGAAAAACCGAAAATAACCGGCGCCAAGGTTAGAACGAAAACAGCCATAGCAGCTACCTGCAACACGGGCAGGAAAAACATGCTGAGGCATCCCACAGCACCACCAATACGTTCATTTTTCTCCATAATCATCCCAATGACGATCATCGGGATGAAGAAAATGGCAAGGTATTCAAGTCCAGCGACGTACGTCTGCCAGTACGTAAGAACTTTCAGGCCAGCCACCACAGAGTCCCAAAACATCGCTGTTCTCCCTTTTTTCGTCCGAAAAATACCGCCAGTCTGGCAGCCTACCCGGCTATCGGCCCGCAGCCTATTTCCGGGCGAGCCGTGCGAAAGCCTCTCCAATCC
>JACPSX010000129.1:1723-4734 GCA_016193065.1 Candidatus Tectimicrobiota bacterium
AATCCGAGCTGATCCGCAGGGCTGTAGACCCCACGACCGCCCCGATTCAAGACATGGGTGTAAATCGTGGTGCTCACGTCCTTGTGTCCTAACAGCCCCTGAACCGTCAGGATGTCGTAGTTGTCTTCCAGCAAGTGGGTGGCAAACGAGTGGCGCGGTGGGCGTTGGGATACTTGGGCTCAAGTGCATCGGGTAAGGCAACACGGCCTGGCTGATAATGGCTTGCTCACCCCCACCCCGACCCTCCCCCATCGGAGACTGTGTCATAAGTCCGTTCATGGTTCGACAGGCTCACCACGAACGGACAAGGAGACCCAGAAATTCCATCACTTAACCGTTCGTCCTGAGCTCGTCGAAGGGCGAACGGCGGATTGCGACACAATCTCTCGAGGGGGAGGGATTCTTAATTTCTCGCTCCCCTCTATGAGGAGGGATTCGCAATTTGTTCCCGTCTCTCCACTGAGAGGGAGGGGTGGGGGATATTTTCGTGATGCGAGGAATTGGCCGATCTCTGCTTCGCCCATCTCGGCGGGGTAGCGCTTGTTGTGGAAAAAGATGAAACGCTTAATCCAGTGGACATACGCCTTTTCGGTCCTGTAGCTGTAATGGCGCGTGCGGATCGCCTGGCGGACCTGGTCCAGCGGCTTCGGCTGCCGGCCACGGGGTGACACTGTGGTCGGATGAAAATGAGAACTGCCCGAGGCCACCATGGCTTTGCCCTCCCCTTCGCCAGACAGGGAGTGTTTCGGAGCAGACTGCCTATTGTGTGCACAGGTGAGATGGCACAAGAATAAGCCCGGCCTGCTACGGGAGTCAAGGAAAAAGAGGCAGCCTTCCGGCTACCTGCGAAACGGGGTTCGGCCATGACTCCTGGCGGTCGGCAGGGTCCAGAAGGCGTGCTTGTAATGGTAGCCGGCCAGGAAATGCCGCCGCAGGGGGGCAAATCCGGTGACTTGGACGATCTCATTTCTTAAAAAGTTCGCCGTGCGTGCCGGTCCGTTCAAGTCGAAGTGAGTCTCTTTCTGCCTGGTCTGCGAGACCTTCTTCATTTCTCCCAATTCTTGAACATGGCCTCTAAAGAATCGAATTCCTGAAGGTCTTCGCCGCGACGGCTCTTCTCCAGAGTGGACACCGTAAGCTCGTTTGGAATCACGACCGGGAAAGGCAGACCGCCCCGAAGGGATATTTGTCTGTAGAAGATACGGATAGCCTCCGCTGGAGTAAGGCCAAGTTTTCGAAGGACCTCTTCCGCCTTTTGCTTCGTTTTCGGTTCTATGCGGACGTGGACGACCGAAGTTTTCATGGTTTTACTGTGTTACATTCGCAACACAGATGCAAGGTTTTTTCCATTTAGCCCGAGATGCGGGAGTAGCGGCGGGCGATGGCGACCAGAATCGCCGAGACCAGGCTCACCAGTGTCGGGTTAGGCCGCGTCTGCCTAGGGGAAAAGGCCGATTCGCATCCACTGCTGCCGCGCCGCTACCTGTGCCGCGCTGTTCATCCCCAAGCGAGCCACCGTTGCCCGGCCGATTGCGGTACGGCCCGCAATCTCTCCGCTCTCGGTAACGATCTGGAAATGGCTCTCCCACTGATCTTCCCGTGGATGGAACAGACGGACTGCCGCATGGCTCTCGGGATCACTGCCGTTGACGTGGCTGGCTTTATAGAGATTGCAGGCGCGGCAGGCCAGCGCCCAGTTCACTGCGGCATCGTCCCCACCACCGGAGATAGGGACGATGTGTTCGATTTCAAATGGAAAGTTGAACGCGGCTTCCGGCGCATGGCAATACTCACACCGATGTCCGGCCCGGAGCGCCACCTGGGCATAGCGCGGGTTCATCGCCCCAAGGCATCAGCAAGTGCGGAAGTCCGAGCTGCCGCCGCGCGTAACTCCGCTTCAATCAACGCCTCCAGCTCAGTCTGCTCATCAATAGGCAGGGATTGCCCCTGGTCTCGCGCGGTCCGCCAGCGGGCCATCAGCGTGGCTAGTCGCTCCTGCTGAGCCGCCGTGAAGAAGCGGTCTGGGCGCAGGCTTTGTACAATGACCAGCGTAGTCGCCTCGTCCGCAGATAATTGTGCTGTGAGGGCGTCCAACGCTTGCCCAGCCGTTTTGCCCTGTGCGTGCTTCGCACCAGCTATGGCATGGTAGGAAAGGGCGCCTTGCTCGGTTGGTATAGGCAAGATGGCTACCTTTGTCATGGGGATGACCTCCTGCTGATCATTGTAACACGTTCGAGCACTGTTTTCTCCCGTCAAAGGTTTTACCCATCCACATATTGCGACACATTCGCCTGCGGAGCAGAGATGCCTGCCTGTGCGTCGCACGCAGACAGACGCCGCGGCGCAGGCAGGGGTGGGGGGCAATTCATGAGGCCTATCCCTCTCATGGCTCGCCTCTACCACCCTCAAACAAGAATTAGATTGTTAAATGCCTCATCCCATTCTGATTACTCGATGACATCGTGGGTACCAACACGGAGGAGAATGTAGGTGTCTCCTTCGGGCGTGAATGTGAACCGGTACTGGAGTGTAACGCGGCCCTCCCAGCGGTTTTCGTACCCTCTCAATTCGAAACTGCTCCGTGGGCTGAAGTTTCATGCGTGGGCGCCAGACTTCTTCAGCCCCTCCTTGAATGCCTCGACTGTGGCGAATGGCCCCCGGAGCCTACCGGCGCGGCGGTCCGCTTCGGCGGCGCGTTCTCCCTTCTGCCAAGCTTCGGTCCACCAGTACTTCTGGTCGGGATCGATAAGGCCGGCCTTGGCCGCCACCCGGGCTTCTTCCTCTGTAAGGCCCTTGGCGTGGCTCATATCTTGCTGGATACGTTCAATCTTTGCCTTGGCCCGGGCGAGTATTCGCTGCTCGGCAGGAGTTAGGCGAGAGGCTGGAGCCTTTGCGGCCAGCTGCTTGGGGGTGAGGACGATGCGACCGCCCTCGGCAGTTGCTTCCAGAAAATCTCCCACATCGAGGTCCAGAGTCTCGAAAACGTCCTTGGGAATGGTGACCTGGTGCTT
>JACPSX010000130.1 GCA_016193065.1 Candidatus Tectimicrobiota bacterium
ACCCCGGAATCGAACCAGACATCGAGGATGTCCATCTCCTTGTAAAACGTCTGGCCGTCGCAGTATTGGCAATGCGTCCCCGGCAACAGGAGTTGGTCAGCATCCTGCTCGAACCACACATCAGCCCCATGCTGCTCTACCAGAGCAGCCACACGTTCTGCCACCTCCTGGCTGGCTAAAGGCGCGTCGCAGCCCCGACAATAAAACACCGTGATCGGAACTCCCCAGGCCCGCTGCCGGGAGATACACCAGTCGGGGCGGGTGGCGATCATGTTGGAGATCCGCTCCTCTCCCCACGCGGGGATCCACTGCACCCGCTTGATTTCCTCCAGGGAGTTACGGCGCAGGTCGTCTTTTTCCATCGAAATGAACCATTGGGAAGTAGCGCGATAGATAACCGGATTCTTGCAGCGCCAGCAATGGGGGTAAGAGTGGGTAATCGTCTCTTCCAGCAGCAGGTGTCCCGAATCTTTCAGTCTCTTGATGATAACGGGGTTGGCATCCCACACGCTCTTGCCCTCCAGCCAGCTCCCCGCTTCCCGGGTAAAGCACCCACGGTCATCGACAGGGCTATAAACCGCCAGATCGTACTTGTCCGCGATCTCGTAGTCTTCCTGGCCATGCCCGGGGGCCGTGTGAACGCAGCCGGTTCCCTGGTCCAACGTCACATGAGTTCCAAGGACCAATGAAGAAAGCCGGTGGCCAGACGAATTTACGTTCCCTCGCGCCCTCAGCCGATTAGAAGGCGAAGGAAGAAGGGGGTGATCCCCACTCACAAACGGATGCTGCGTTTCGATCCCCTCCAGAACCGTCCCTTTCCAGGTTCCGAGAATTTCATAATCCCCAAACCCGAGCTTGCGGGCCACCTCGGCAACAAGCTCCTTGGCAATCAGGTACACTTCCTCCCCTACAGCCACGGCGCTGTACTCGAAGTCCGGGTGGAGGCAGATGGCTAGATTTGCAGGGAGGGTCCAAGGGGTCGTGGTCCAGATGATGACAGAAACCTTTTTCCCCTTTAGCTCCGGCAGTCTTGCATTGACGGCGGAATCTTCCACGGGGAATTTCACGTAAATGGAGGGGGAGGTGTGCTCGTCGTACTCAACTTCGGCTTCGGCCAGTGCTGTCACGCATTCCGGGCACCAGTGCACGGGCTTCTTGCCGCGGTAAACGCTCCCCTTCCCGATGAATTTCCCGAGCTCCCGCACGATCGTGGCTTCGTATCCGTAGCTCATGGTGAGATAAGGATGATCCCAGTCGGCAAACCCGCCGAGGCGCTTGAACTCCTCGCGCTGGATGTCGATATAGGAATTGGCGAACTCCCGGCAGTGCTGGCGGATCTCTTTCTTGCTCAGCTCCCGCTTCCGGGGCCCCAGCTCCTGGTCGACCTGGTGCTCGATCGGCAACCCATGGCAATCCCAGCCGGGCACAAAGACCGCGTCCTGCCCTTCCATGGTTTTCACTTTCACCACAAAGTCTTTGAGAATCTTGTTAAGGGCCGTGCCGATGTGAATATGGCCGTTGGCGTACGGGGGGCCGTCGTGGAGAATGTACAGCGGGCGGCCCCGGGCCGCGCGCCGGATTCTTCCGTAAACATCCATCTCGTCCCAGCGCCGGAGCAGTTCAGGCTCCTTTTTGACCAGATTGGCTTTCATGGGGAAGTCGGTGCGGGGAAGATTCAAGGTATCCTTCACGTCCATGCTGACCCTTCCTGCATAATAAAAAACCTCCCAGACCATGAGGCTGAGAGGTCCCTTTTGCTGTGGCCTGAGGCGCTTCTAAGCAACACTTTGGATACCACAGGGCCTGGAGCTCTGTCAAGGTGGATTTAATGCTCCAGCTATAGGCAGGAAACGCGGTCCTGGCAGTATTGCTGCAATTTAGTCTGGTCGACCGTAACCCCCAGGCCAGGGAAGTTCAGAACCGGCGCGCGTCCCCGGGCTCCAAAGGTGAGATCTTCCCGAACAATATCTTCCGTAAGGACGTAACGGTTAAAGGAGCCTTCGGCAAAGAGAAGGTCCGGGGTCCGGGCGGCAAAGTGCCGGCCCGCTGCCGACAGGATCCCCGTTTCCCCCACCTGGCAACCCAGTTGGCAGGGGATTCCCGAGGCCCGGGCAAAGCCGTAAATCCGCAAGGCAGCCAAGAGCCCGCCGCACTTGGAAATCCTCAGATTGAAGCCCCCGCAGGCCCCGGCAGCGATCAGGCTCCGGGCATCTTCGAGGGAAACCACTGATTCATCGGCAATGACCCGAATGGGGACGGATTCGCTGACTGCCCGCAACCCTTGCCAATCCCCTTTGGGAACCGGCTGCTCGATGGCATCAATCCCGTATCCCTCCAGCACCTTAAGTTTCGCGATCGCGTCGCGAGAGTTCCAGGCCCCATTGGCATCCAGGCGCAGGGAGATTTCCTCTCCCAACTTCCGGCGCACGCTCATGACCGTGTCCAGGTCCCGGGATCTCCCCACCTTCACCTTTACACTGCGCACCTCCTGAGCCCTGACCATATCCAGGATTATTTCCAGTGAACCGGGCTCCTCAAACGGGATCACGGCGCTGTACTCGACCGAGTCTCTGCGGCTCCCTCCCAACATATCCGCGCCGGACAGCCAGCTCCACGGCACAGCGGGCCGAGGGATACGCCGTAACCCGCGGATTTCTATCCAGTCGTTCCAGGTCGTTCAGCAAGTCACCGGCAGTCTGCCAGCACCTGTCAGCGAGCCCCTGGAGCAGGAAGCGGGCGGCCGCCGCTGCCGTCGCCATATTCTCCCCAGTCAGGTATTCCCGGGGCACTGCTTCCCCGAACCCCTCAACCCCGGCTCTATTCACGACCCGGACCACGAGGTTGTCCGAAGTACTGCGCACCGCCTGGAAGTGACCCACGGTTCGTCGCAGGGGAATCTGCAACTTCCAGAGCTCGGCCTTGGCAATTTCCACTGGGATGGTTTGGGGCCGGACTAGAAGATGCGAAAAGACGGGTAAAAAAGGGTTCATGCAGCCGTTCCAGGCATGCGGTGCTCCGGTTGAACCCCGCGAACCCCAGGTCGCG
Organism: Candidatus Tectimicrobiota bacterium; assembly: GCA_016193065.1. Classification (GTDB taxonomy): domain Bacteria; phylum JACPSX01; class JACPSX01; order JACPSX01; family JACPSX01; genus JACPSX01. The sequence goes on from JACPSX010000130.1 coordinate 3,046, forward strand.
AGTACCCTTGCCTGCGGGGGTGAGACGGAACTTGATGAGATATGAAATCAGCACCTGCCCGCAAACGCTTCCAATTCTTCCACTGGTACCATTGATCCGGATACTGCAGGATGTATTTTTCCAAAAGGTTCAGGAGACCGCAAGTAACCGAACCCGGGGAGAATTCAGATGCTTCCAGAGGTTCAACGCTGAGATGGTATCCTCCGAGGCCGTTTCTGATCAAAAAAATTCCCAGGACCTGAGCTCCAGTTTTTCTCTGCCAGCGATCGATGCTGCGGTCTATGTACTGCAAGAGATCGATGCTGCGGTCTATGTAAACAGGAACACCGAACATACTCCCACAGCCGGCTGTGGAGGGATTAATACTCTCCACCTCATCACACTCGGTAATAACGATCTTGTTCCGCTTCAAGATCTTCGCCAGTCGGAAGAACGAGGTTCCCTCGTCGGCGTCGACCGGGGTAATCCCAACCCTGGCCGCTCTCTCTTCAAGGCTTCGTCTTAGAGAAGGGGTTTTGAACTTGACCACCATGTAAGGATGGTAGTGCTGTAAAGCCAGCACCGCGGGCAGAAATTCGACTCCACCAAAGTGGGCTGTAACCAAGAGAACCCCTCTTCCTTGCTTCAATGCACGGTCGATATGCTCCATGCCCGAAATGCGAACCTTTTTCCGGAGGTAGGTGACGACCCCCTCGTACTCGTGATAGGCCTGGAAGAGTTTTTCGGCATAATGATGAAAGATGCCTCGAAAGGTGGCCCGGATGATCCGTTCCAGGTCGCCGGCTGTCTTCCGGCCTTGCAAAACTTCTAGGATGTTTTCCACGACGAGGCGGCGCTCCCCCGGCCGCAGCCAGAAATAGATTTTCCCCAATAGTAGGAGATACGTGTAAGACAACAGGGGGGAAAGGAAAGAAAAAATAAAGCGGTTTAGAGGGAGCTGAAAGAACTCACTGATGCCCATGCGGCCCTCCATGGCCACCACGGATCCGAAATCACTTCCCCCCAATTATGGAAAAGAAAACGACGGTGAGAAACGAACCGTCCCCTGCGATCCGGGGATCGCCCCTGTAGAAAAAAGCAAAGGAGAATTATTCTCAAACTACTTTCGCTCGAAGGATCGCCCGGAGTCTGGGAGACTCATGGGCAACAAGCGTGTCCTTCGAGAAACGAGATGAGTAAAAGGCAAAGGGGAGGTCCCCTCAGCCTCAACTCCCAACCGTTCGGTGTTGGTGAATGGGTATGACTCGCGCGGGAGTCGCAGAGCCATCTTCTACCAACCCGAGAAGTACCCTGGCAACTTCCGGATCAAATTGCTTGCCTGAGTTCACCCTGAGCTCCCGGCAGGCGTCTCGTAACGCTAAAGCTCTCCGGTAAGGTCGATCAGTGGTCATGGCGTCAAATGCGTCCGCCACGGATACAATGCGGGCTTCAATGGGAATCTCTTCTCCTGCCAACCCTTCCGGGTAACCTTTGCCGTCTATGCGCTCGTGGTGGCTCTTGATGATGGCAATCTCATTCTTGGGGAGGTGAAGGGGGTCGATGATTTTAGCTCCCACAGTCGTGTGCCGGCAAATGAGATCCCATTCATTTGGGCTCAACTTCCCCGGCTTCACGAGAATCGTCTCCGGAACGCCGATCTTCCCGATATCATGCATCATGCTCATCTGTCCCAGCCTCTCGCATTCCGTTTCGGACAGGCCAAGACGCCTGGCAATTTCCGTGGCATGCCGGGTAACCCGCTCCGAATGACCTTTCGTGTAGGAATCCTTGGCTTCCAGGGCGAGGGCGAGCGACTGGATACTTCTCATGTAGCTCGCGTTAATGTCGTGATAAAGCTTGGCATTATCGAGAGCGACTGCAATCTGGTTGGCGTAGCTGAAGAGGTAGTCTCGATCTTCCTGCGAAATCCGCCCCTCGCTCTTCCCTTTGTCGGCTCCCAGGACTCCGATAACCCGGTTGCGGCTGATCAAAGGG
>JACPSX010000131.1 GCA_016193065.1 Candidatus Tectimicrobiota bacterium
ATCTCTGCGGCGGACGTGGTGGCGGGGATCACGGTAACTTGGCAGCCGTGCTCCACGAGCTTCCGTAAGATGTTTAACTTGATCCCGAAGTCCATGGCGATCACGGAGAACCGAGGCTCAGGAACCGGATGGCGATAGCCCGATTCCAGGTTCCAGGTCCCCTGGTTCCACTCGTAGGAAGTCCGGCAGGTCACTTCCTTGACCAGGTCCCTGCCGATGAGTCCCGGGCAGGCCCGGGCTTTGGCAAGAAGGCTTTTTGGATCCAGATCGATGGTCGAGATGACCCCTTCAATGACGCCTCTCTCCCGGATCCGCCGGGTCAAGGCCCGGGTGTCGATCCCCTGGATTCCCACGATCCCGTGCTTGCGCAAGAACTCGGAAAGGCCCGTTTTACTGCGCCAACTACTGGGATACGGCGACGCCTCCTTGACGATGAAACCTTCCACCATGGGACCTCGGGATTCAAAGTCTTCCTCGTGGAGGCCGTAGTTGCCGATCAGGGGATAGGTCATGGTGACAATTTGCCCTTTGTAGGAGGGGTCCGTCAGGACCTCCGGGTAGCCTGTGAGGCTCGTGTTGAAGACCACCTCTCCGGCCGTTTCTCCTTCCGCTCCGCAGGAGGTTCCTTTGTATACCGTACCGTCGGCCAGCGCCAGGAGGGCCTCAGCCATCGCCATTGCTCCCGTCTGCGCGAATATTCAGTTCCACCTCTTTAGTACACAATCTTGCGCGGTAAATTGTCATAGCTCCAAGACGTCCGGGCGCTGCGCTCCCGCAGATTCTCTGCTTCGTAAACAATCTCCCCGGCGCGCAAGGTGCAGACCGCTTTGCCCTGCACCTCCCAGCCGTCAAAGGGGCAGTTGCGGCTGCGGGAACGAAAGTTCCTCACGTCGATCACGTACCTCTTCTCCAGGTCAAGTATGGCCAGGTCGGCATCGGATCCCACCGCGAGACTCCCCTTGGGGATTGACAGGATGCGGGCTGGCTCCACGGTCATCTTGGCGATCAGTTGGGAGAGCGTGAGCACTCCTTCCTTCACCAGACGGAGGCAGAGGGGGAATGCCGTCTCCAGGCCGATGAGCCCGAAGGGAGCCATGGAAAAGTCCAACTCCTTGGCGGCCTGTTCGTGGGGGGCGTGGTCGGTGGCGATGGCATCAATGGTTCCATCCCGCAATCCTTCCCGCAGGGCGGCGCCGTCCGCAGCGGTGCGCAGGGGAGGATTGACTTTCGTGGTGGTGTCAAACGAGCGCACGGCCTCATCCGTGAGGAAGAGATGGTGGGGAGTGACCTCGCAAGTCACCGGAACCCCGCGACGTTTGGCATCCCGGATCAGGTGGACGGAGCCCGCCGTGCTCACATGGGCAATGTGGAGCCTTCCCCGGGTCAGCTCGGCCAGCAGGATGTCCCTGGCTACCATGATCTCCTCGCAGGCGTTGGGGATCGGATTTAAGCCCAGCTCCGTCGAGACGAAGCTTTCGTTCATGACCCCGCCGGGACAAATGGTCTTGTCCTCGCAGTGGGAAATGACCGGCAGGCCAAACATGGAAGCGTATTCCAGAGCCCGGCGCATGAGATGGGAATCCCGGACCGGCTGGCCGTCATCGGAAATCCCCACGATCCCCGCTTCCGCCATCTCCCCGATCTCGGCCAGTTCCTCTCCGCCGAGCCCCTTGGAGACGGCTCCGATGGGGTAGACGTTGGCGGAGCCTTCCAGACGGGCTTTTTCCAGGATGTACTCGGTCACGGTGCGGTTGTCGTTCACGGGCTGGGTGTTGGCCATGCAGGCCACGGAGGTAAAACCGCCTGCTGCGGCTGCAGCCGTGCCCGTGCGAATGGTCTCCTTGTAGTCAAATCCCGGCTCCCGCAAATGAGTGTGCATGTCCACAAATCCCGGAACCACACACCTCCCGTGGGCAGCGAGGATTTCCTCGGCGAGCAGAGTTCCCGGAGGTCCCAGAGCCGCGATGCGCCCCTTCTCGATCAGGAGATCCATCTCAGCATCGATTCCCCGGGAAGGGTCCAGAACGTGACCGCCCCTAATGAGCAGCTTTTCCATAGGCTCCTCGCGAAAGTAAGTAGAGTAAGGCCATGCGCACCGCCACCCCGTTGCTTACCTGCTCTAAAATGAGGGACCGGGTGCAATCGGCAATTTCGGGGGAAATCTCCACTCCCCGGTTTACGGGGCCGGGGTGCATGATCAGAACATCGGGTTTTGCCCGGTTCAGACGGTCCCGGTTGAGCCCGAACAGGCGGGCATACTCCCGCAGGGAGGGGTACAGCCCCCCGTGCTGGCGTTCCATCTGGATCCTCAGCATCATGATGACGTCGGTTTTCGTCAGGGCATCGTCGAAGTCGTAGGTCACCCGGACTCCCATTCTCTCCATTTCAACCGGGATCAGGGTCGGGGGACCGCAGACGGTGACTTGTAACCCGAGCGTTCTCATTCCGTAGATATTCGAGCGCGCCACCCGGCTGTGGGAAATATCTCCCACGATGAGGACCTTGAGTCCTTCCAGCTTCCCCTTGTGCTCTTGAATCGTGAACAGATCCAGGAGCCCCTGGGAGGGGTGCTCGTGGGTTCCGTCCCCGGCGTTGATGACCGCGCTCTTGACGATGCGGGCGAGAAGGTGCGGGGCTCCCGAAACCGGATGCCGGACCACGATAATGTCCGAGTGCATGGACTCGATGTTGCGAGCCGTATCGACCAGGGTTTCTCCTTTCACCGCGCTGCTCTCGGAGACTGTGAAATTCACCACATCGGCGCTAAGACGCTTGGCGGCCAGCTCGAAGGAGGTGCGGGTGCGCGTGCTCGGCTCGTAGAAAAGGTTGATGACCGTCTGGCCTCGCAGGGTGGGGACTTTCTTCACTTCCCGCCGGGAGATTTCCTGGAACGACTTGGCAGCCTGCAGGACAGTGAGAATCTCCTCGCTGGACAGATCCTCCAGTCCCAGCAGGTCCTTTCGTGCAAAGTGCCCGTCTGTCTCCACTCTTTATTCCTCCCGGTCCCGGATGCCGACCAGGTCTGTGCCGTCAGCCTCCTCGAGCAGCACGTCGACGAACTCCCCGTGCGCAGTGGGAACATTTTTTCCCACGTAATCGGCTCGAATGGGGAGCTCCCGGTGTCCCCGGTCTATGAGGACCGCAAGCTGGATGTTCTGGGGCCTCCCCAGGTCCATGAGGCCGTCGAGGGCGGCCCGGATGCTGCGCCCGGTATAGAGAACGTCATCCACCAGGACGATCCGGCGCCCCGTGATGGGGAATGGGATATCCGTCGTTCCCATGACGGGCTTGGGGAAACTGCGGCTCACATCGTCCCGGTATAGAGTGATATCGATGATTCCCAGCGGCACGACAGTTCCTTCAATCTCCTGAATCTTGGCGGCCAGACGGCGAGCCAGGAAGACTCCGCGGGTGCGCACGCCGATCAGGGCCAGCTCCTGGCACCCCTTATTGCGCTCCAGGATCTCGTGGGCGATCCGCGTCAGGGCGCGACGGATCCCCTCGGAATCCATGACCGTAGTTCTAAAGACGGGGATTTCACCCCGATCCGAAATTTCAGCCACGATCAAGTTCCCCCTGAGAAGTTCTGGCGAAGTTCATAAAAAAACCTCCCCGACCTCCGGGGAGGTTTTTCCCTTTGGATTACTTGGCTGCTTTTTGTCTTTCCGCATCCCGGATCCCCTTATAGCCTCTCAGGACTATTTAAAGGAGAAGTCTGGTTTCTTGATTGCTTTCGCCCGCTTCTTTACCGTCCGCCTCTGGCGGACTGGGAAGCTGAGGGAATTATACCCTATTTCATGTTCCGGGAGATATAGGCTTTTGCCTTCAATTCTCCGATCCATTCTCCATAGCGCTGCCGCACCTTGTGGTCGTAAAGTTCCTGGGAGATTTCCCCCCGGACCTCCTCCAAGGGCCGGGGTGCCCCGCCCCTGCGATCGATGACCTGCAATATATGGTAACCAAATTGGGAACGGAAGGGAGGGCTGGTCTCCCCCTTGTTTAGGCCGAAGGCGATCTTTTCCAAGTCCGGCATCAATTCCCCTTTGCGCACGTATCCCAGATCCACTTCCTCCGCCTGGACCCCCCGTGCGGCAAAGCTCTTGGTCAATCCGGAAACCGCTGTCCCTTTCAGGATTTGAGTATAGGCCTCTTCGGCAATGCTGGCTGCCTTTTCGAAAGCGTTGGGATCGGTTTCAGGCCGGGCGTAGAAGAGAAGATGGCGCAGGTGGATTTCCACGTTGCTTAGAAATTTCTCCCGGTTCTTTTCGTAAAACTCCTGAATTTCCTTCTCGCTCACCTGGATTCGCGAGCGCACCTCGAGGTTGCTGAGGCGGCGCGTCTGAATCTGCTCGCGGAGTCTTTTCTTGTAACTTTCCAGGGTGAGACCCAATTCCTTCAACTGTGAGCGCAAAGTCTCGTCATCGAGCCCGTTTCTCTGCTTGACTTCCGCGATGGCGGACTCCACCTCCTGGTCCCCTATGGTGATGTTCATCTTCTTGGCTTCCTGGACCTGGAGCTTCTCCTCGATGAGCTTCTCCAGCATTCCCTGCTGGATCCGGCGGATCTTTTCCGCCCGCTCCGGGTCCGGCAGGTCCGGCTTGAGGGTCTCCACCTCTTCCAGGCTGGCCTGTTGGACCTCGCTGATCGTAATAATGTCCTGGTTTACGGTGGCGGCGACGCCATCAATGATGACGGCCCCGGCCCCACGCGGATTACGTCCGAGAAAGGCGGAGAGAAGAAATAGGACGAGGAGGGTTGAACCGAGATTCGAGAATCGTTTAATGTGATCTGGTTTGACTCCCATTCTCGCTTCCCTGCTCTGCGCGCTCTCGGCAGCAGACCACTACGACATTAAACAAGATGTGCAACATGGGCAGGTTTTCTCACCAAGCGGGGTTTCCCGACAATCTGACCGGAAACTCAGGTCACCGTAGCACAGCTCTCCAGCCGCTGCAACAGATTTTTGACCTCTGGGAAAACGGTCTCCCAACGCGGAGAACTCAGCTTCACCTGCAGAGTATCCTCCCCGATGAAGCGCAGATCAAGACTTTTGCCGGCCAGCTCGAGGATCCGGGCCGCAGATAGAGGAGTGCTCTTGTGAAAGGTCAACGTCAGGTGCTGATTGCTGCGCTCGACCCGGAGGACTTTCAACGGGGCCGCCATCACCCGAATTTGCACGGTCTGGACCAGTCGTTCCACGGGAGGTGGCAGGTGTCCAAAGCGGTCACGCAGCTCCTTTTCCATCTCTTCGAGCCGAGCGGGTTCCTGGATCGAGTAGAGCCGCTTGTAAATCATGAGCCGCTCTTTGGGATCGGGGAGGTAGCTGCGGGGAATGTAGCCGTCCGCATTCACGGAGACCTTGGTCTCCACCTTTTCCGGGACTTTTTCTCCCTTGAGCTCCGTCACGGCCTCCTCCAGGAGCTTGCAGTAGAGGTCGAACCCCACGGCGGCGATGTGGCCCGATTGCTGGGCGCCCAGCAGATTGCCCGCTCCCCGGATCTCCAGGTCCCGCATGGCCAGGCGGAAACCAGAGCCGAGCGTGCTCAGCTCCAAGACGGCCTGAAGGCGCTTCTTGGCTTTAGCCGACAGGAAATCTTCTCCAGGGACCAGAAGGTAGGCGTGGGCCTGCAGGCGGTCCCGACCCACTCTCCCCCGCAACTGGTAGAGCTGGGAGAGCCCCATGCGGTCCGCCCGGTTGATGATGATCGTGTTTGCCGCCGGGATATCCAGACCGGATTCGATGATCGTCGAGCACAAGAGAAGATCGATTTTGCGATCGAGGAACCGGACCATCACGCGTTCGAGAGCCTTCTCCAGCATCTGCCCGTGGGCCACAGCGATGCGGATCTCCGGGAACAGACGGCGCAGGTAGCGCTCCATGGAATCGATGCTTTCCACCCGGTTGTGAACGAAAAAGATTTGCCCCCCCCGGGAAAGCTCGTTGTCCACGGCCTCCCGCAGGACCCGCTCCGAAAAACGCCGGATCAGAGTGCGGATGGAGAGACGGTCTGCTGGCGGGGTGTCGATGACGCTCAAATCCCGGAAGCCCACCAACGACATCTGCAGAGTGCGGGGAATCGGGGTCGCCGTCAGGGTGAGTATGTGCACCGATTCCCGAAGCTGCTTGAGCCGCTCCTTGTGCCGGACGCCGAAACGCTGCTCTTCGTCGATGACGACGAGACCCAGGTTTTTGAAAACTACGTCTTTCTGCAAAAGCCGGTGGGTGCCAATGACGATATCCAGGGTTCCCTCCTGCAGGCGCCTGAGGATTTCTTTTTGCTCGCGGGGGGAACGGAACCGGCTCAAGACATCCACGCTGATCGGAAAGGGGGCAAACCGGGCTTTGAAGGTCTGGAAATGTTGCTGGGCGAGCAGGGTGGTAGGAACGACGACGGCCACCTGGCTGCTGTCATAAGCCGCCTTGAAGGCGGCCCGGATGGCCACCTCGGTTTTTCCGTAGCCCACGTCTCCACAGATGAGGCGATCCATGGGGCGGGATTGCTCCATGTCCCCGCGAACATCCTCAATGGCCGCCTGCTGGTCTTCGGTTTCCTCGAACTCGAAGGCGGCGGCGAATTCCTGGTGCCACTGGGTGTCCCTGTCGAAGGGCGTGGTGGTGGCGAGCTGGCGGCGGGCATATAGTTTCAGGAGCTCCTGCGCCATTTCCTTGAGGGATTTCTTGACCCGCTTTTTCACCCCTTCCCAGGAAGAGCTTCCCAATTTGTCCAGTCGGGGCGGTGCAGAGCCCGCTCCGCGGTATTTCTGCACCATGTTGATCATATCCACGGGGAGGTAGAGCTTGTCGTGGTCGGCGTATTCGATTTCCAGAAAGTCCCCGCGGGTAGCACCCAGAGGGTACCCGGGGTGCGCCTGGGTCTCCAGTGTCTTGAGGCCCAGGTAGAGACCGATGCCGTAGCTTAAGTGCACCACGAAGTCGCCCACATTGAGATCGCGGAAGTCGTGCACCCGCAAGGCCGGGTACCCGCCTTGCGGGTGCCAGCCTTGCGGGTACCCGGCCCTGCCATCCCGAGCAAGCCCCGATCGGGGTTTTCGGGCTGCGATTCCGGTGTGGAAAATGTCGTCGTCGGTCAGAAGCCGGAACCCCAAGGCCGGCAGGCTGAAGCCACTCGAAAGCTCTCCGAGGCACAGACTCAGGTGGCCATAGGGCACGGGAAGCTCTTCCGGGTTCTCTCCCACGAGTTCCGCGAACGACTCAAAGAAGGAACCGTCCAGGTCGTTTTCCCGCAGGAGACCCGACAGTCGTTGCCGGCGGGCCGCAGTGGGGGCCACCAGCACGATCTTCTCCCCCTTTTTGTGCCAGCCCTGCAGATCGGCGAGGAACTCCCTGAGGCGGCCGCCGTAAGGTCTGGCTGCTTCGGTCACAAGGGGGAAGGGGATGTAGGCGGGATCGCCCGATAGATTCAGTGCACTCAGTTCCACGACCGGGAGATCCTGCGCTGTAGAAAGCTCGGCCAGGGAGATGTAAAAGGCCTCCGCGGTGGGCAGGAAAGGTTCTCTCGGCTTCTGGCGGCCGGTGGATTCCTGAAGATCGGCCCGTAGCTCCTTTTCGATCTTTCTTAGTTCCTGAGGCTCGTCCAGCACCAGCACGGGACTCTTGGGAAAATAGGAGGCTAGAGTTTCCAGATGCGGATAGAGAAAAGGGCTGAGACTCTCGATACCGGGGAAA
>JACPSX010000135.1 GCA_016193065.1 Candidatus Tectimicrobiota bacterium
GACCTGCCGGCGAAACCGCCGCAGGATTTCCAGGGTCCTCTCCATGGCCTGGCGCTGGAGCTTCCTCTCCTTCCAGAGCCCCTCCGACAACCGGGAAATGGCCTGGCTGCTGTGGCAAATCCTCAGGGGCACACCCTGCTCCTTGCATGCCACCAGGAGCCGCACTGTGTTGGAGCCCAGATCAATTGACGCAAACGTCCCCATGTTCTTTCCCGAAAGACCGGTTCCACCGGACCATACAAACACACTTAACCCTGATAGGTCCAATCCCCTCTCCCTATCCCTCTCCCCTTGAGACTGTGTCATAAGTCCGTTCATGGTTCGACAGGCTCACCACGAACGGAGAAGGAGACCCGAAATTCAATCACTTAGCCGTTCGTCCTGAGCTTGTCGAAGGGCGAACGGCGGATTGCGACACAGTCTCCTTGCAAGGGGAGCGGGGAAGGGTGAGGGGTCTATATTCGTTCTCCAAATGGATGCTGCTTCTCCCAACCCGGATCACGAGAGATCGGGCGAGCCAACCAGGAGGATGCGGCGGAGGATCTCCAAGGCAGACGTGCTGGCCCGCCGCCACAGGGCCGGGGGCTCCGGCAACGGAGCCGTCCTCTGGAATTTCCCCCAGGGTCCTAGAAAAAGGAAATGAGCCCGCCAGGGAGCATGAGAGCCGGGGCCGCACTTGTTTTCCGTTACCGCGAGCCCCAGGACTCCCGAGGCCTGGAAATCCGCCATCAGGGCAAGGCAGGCTCCCTCCATCTCCGGCTTCTTTTCTTCCGAAGAGTCGGCAGAGGTCAAATGAGGCCGCACGACACCGCCCTGGAGAAACCCTACGCTTCCGGGTACTGCCGCCAGCCGGCTCAAAAGAAAACCGCCGCTGCCCCACTCCGCCACCGCCAGACGAAGCCCTTTCGCCAGCAAGATCCCGCCGACGACTGCTTCGAGGGTCTCCTCATCCTGCCCGAACACGCGATTCCCAAGGCGCTGCAGAATTTCCCGGCAGGTTCCCGCCACGAGCCCCTCCACGGATCGCGCTTCCTCCCCTCTCGCCGTGACCCGGATATGGGTCTCCCCCTCCCGGGCCAGGAGGCCGACGGCTGGATTCGTGGACCCCGTCATGAGATCGCCAACGATCTGATCCACGCGACTCTCCCCTAAACCAGCCACCTTGAGGGTTCGGGTTAATGTAAGACCACGAAGCCCGAAGCGGCTCTGCAGGAAGGGCAAGACCACCTGCTCGAGCAGGAACACCATTTCCGCAGGAACTCCGGGCAAGGAGATGAGGACGTTTCCGCCGTGTTCGGCGATAAAACCAGGCGCCGTGCCCCGGGGGTTCTCGATAGGGATGGAACCGGCTGGGATGTAGGCCTGCTTGCGATTATTCGGGGTCATGGAGACCCCCAGGCGTTGGAAGCGCTCTTCGATCTTAGCGAGAAGCTCGGGATGAAACTCCAGGTCGACCCCGAGGGCCCGGGCAACGATCTCCCGGGTAAGGTCATCCTCCGTGGGACCGATCCCCCCCGTGGTGATCACCACCCCAGATCGTCTCAGGGCCAGGGATAGAATTTCCTGAATCCGTTCCCGGTGGTCCCCGACGGCGCTCTGATAGCAGACGGGTATGCCGATCGTTCCGAACTGGCGGGCGATAGTCGCGGCGTTCGTGTCCACCACATCTCCCGCCAGGAGTTCGGAGCCAATGGAGATTACTTCAGCCTGCACATTTCCCTACCTGGGATGAACGGGATGCGTCCGGGGAGGAGGAAGCCCTCCTCCCCGGGCTGGCATGCTTTCTCCCCGACCTCCTCCCCTGCCTGGGATCAGCAGCGCGACCAGCCGCAATGATAACAGACGACGCAACCTGTCTCGTGGGCAACCCCGCCCCCGCAATCGGGGCAGGTGGAGATAAACGCCAGAGGTCGCCTGGAGTCATGGCCGTTCCCGGGCGCCGGGGAAGCGGATTTCGCCTTCGTCGGAATCTTGGGCAACCCGGCGGTCGGTTTCAGGTGAGCCATGTACCCGCCGTTTTGCTGGCGCTCCAGATGGCGCTCCAAGGCCTTTCCAATCGCATCGGGCGTGGACAGGATCAGCTCTCCGTTCTCCCAGACCGGCAGGGGTCCTGAAATTCCCTTGAGCTGCTGAATGATCTCCCGGGGATCGATCCCCGCCCGCAGCGCCAGCGAGATGAGCCGGCTGATGGCTTCCGACTGGGCCTGGGCATTGCCCCCCGCTTTGCCGATCGTCGTAAACACCTCGCACAGCCCCTCGCTGTCCTCGTTGATGGTGATGTAAAGGTTCCCCTCTCCCGTGCGAATCCTCTCCGTAACCCCGCGGGTGATGGCCGGCCGCGTGCGCGGATGAAACCCGTTGGACTTGTGAGCCGTCTGGGAGCCGTTCCCCTCGGACTCGACGATCAGGGTCGCAGGAGCCTCGGATTCCGCCGCCGGTGACTTGAGCTCCTCTTCCGCTTCTGCCGCTTCCGCTTGTAGGCCGTGAGGTAGATGTCGGCGACGGTTTCCACCGAGACATCCTCCGGGAGGTTCACCGTGGAGGAGATGGCGCTGTCCACGTAGTTTTGAATGACGCCCTGCATCTTCACCCGGAAGTAGGGATCGATTTCGTGGGCCGTCACCACGTGGGGGGGGAGGTTCTCGTCGCCGCCAAAGAGCTTCTGAATCAGGTGGTGGTACACCTTATACTCCTGGAAGCTCTCTCCGTCCGCGTTCTTCACGCGCCGTCTGTAGCTCGTGCAGAAAATGGGCTCCACCCCCGAGCTGGAGCGGGCCACAATGGATCCGGTGCCCACCGGGGGAACGGTAATCACGGTGCCGTTGCGGATCCCCGAGCGCCGGATCTCTTCGCGGATCTCCTCGGGCAGGGCCTGCACGAATCTGCTCTGGGAATAGCCCTCCCAATTAAACACGGGGAACGGACCCTTCTCCCGGGCCAGATCCACCGAGGTCCGGTAGGCCGAATCCCGGATCGTGCGCATCATCCTGTCGACGGTTTGCAGGGCTTCCTCGGAGTCGTAGCGGATCTTCATGCACACCAGAGCATCCGCGAGCCCGGTAATTCCCAGGCCCACCCGGCGATCCGACGCCACGGCCTCTTTGATCTTGTCCAGAGCGTGGTTATCCATGTTGTAGTCGATCACGTCATCGAGGAACCGGGTGGCGACGCGGGTCGTTTCCGCCAGATCCACGTAATCGAAGCTGCCGTCTTCCCGCACGAACGCGGTCAGGTTCAAGCTCCCCAGATTGCAGGCCGTGTAGGCGGCCAGTGGCTGCTCGCCGCAGGGATTCGTGCTGGACAGCGGGTTCATGTACTCCAGATTGTGATACTCGCGCATCGTATCCCAGAAGATCACCCCGGGCTCGGCCGAGGCATGGGCGTTTTCGATGATCTTCTTCCACAGATCCCGGGCCCGGACAGTGCGGAACACCTTCTCCCCCCAGCGCAGGGAAAAATCCTCGTCGTTGAGAACCGCCTGCATGAACTCGTGAGTGACCAGGACGCTGATGTTCGCGTACTGGACCTTGCGCCGCTCGGGATCGTTCTTGATCGTGATGAACCTCTCGATATCGGGATGATCCACCCGCAAGGTCAGCATCAGGGCGCCCCGGCGCCCGGCCTGGGAAACCGTGTTCGTGCTCTCGCTCAGCAGGTTCATGAACGCTGTGGCCCCCGGGGATTTGTCCACGGTGGCGTTGACCGGTGCCCCCTCGGGGCGCAAGATGGAGAGGTCGGTCCCCACTCCCCCTCCGGTGCGGTACACGAGGGCCGACTCCATCAAGCAAGTGTAGATCCCTTCCAGGCTGTCCTCGACGATGGGGATCACATAGCAGTTGGACAGGGTGGGCCGGCGCCGGGCATCTTCCCGCCCCGCCGCATGCATGACCCGTCCGCCCGGGACAAATTTAAAATCGATCAGGATGGACATGAACTGGTAGTACCAGTAGTCCCGATTGGATTCCACGCTGGCGACGGCGCGGGCAGTCCGGTCCCAGAGATGAAACGGTCCCGTCTCACCCGGAGCCAGATATTTGCTGTTCAGCACATTGACCGCCAGGTCGTCGTCCCCGTAGTACTCGGAGGCATCCAGGGCCTTGACCAAGAGCATCCCGCCGTGATCCGAGCGCAAGCATTTGCGCTCCAGGTCGCGCAGGAGTTCCTGGCTTGGCCTCGAGTCGGCAGCCGGCCGCTCCAGTTGCCCTTCTTCGACCGGAGCGGGGCTCTCTGGGATCGCCGGCACCGTCGTCGCCCCCCATTCTCCCCGCTGTACCAGCTCCTGGGTCATCCTGAATCCTCCTCACGGTCCAAAAGTTCGCAAATCGCTGTGGACTCCCCTCCCTGGGGAGCCACATCCTTTGTTTGAAAGGGCTTCTAGGCCGGCAATGAAGAGCCAGAACGCCTGTTTGTCCGATCGTTATCTACACCAGGCAAGGGAGCCTTTGAATACCCTTTTGTTACCTTGCTTGTTATCCTCTTAATAATCCGGAAGAAACAGGGTGTCAATATTTTTTTCAATATGTTGTTGTTTTTTTCTAAAGTTTCCACAATATGTAGTGGAAAAGCTGTGACTAACCTGGGGATAACCTGAGATAAAAAAGGGGGTTTTGGGGTTCCAAGCCCCCCTCGGCGGGAGGCCGGCAGCCCCGGATTCCTTCCTTTTAGAAGGTAAGTTATACTAAGGCGCCCGCCCGGCGCCGCAGGAGGAGTCATGATCATAGGGGTTCCCAAAGAAATCAAGACCGACGAACACCGCGTTTCCTGCGTCCCGGCGGGGGTGCAAGCTCTCTGCGAAGCGGGGCACCGGGTCCTCGTGCAGGCCGGGGCCGGCTCCGGTTGCGGCCTCACGGATCGGGACTTCGAGCAGGCCGGGGCCCGGATCGTCCAAAACTCCGCCGACATCTTCGGGGAAGCGGAGATGATCATCAAGGTCAAGGAACCCCAGCCCTCCGAATACCCCCTGCTCCGCCCCGGGCAGATCCTTTATACCTACCTTCACCTGGCAGCCAGTAAGGACCTGACCCAGGCGCTCAAGGAACGGCAAATCATCGCCATTGGCTACGAAACCATCCAGCTCGCCGACGGGTCCCTCCCCCTGCTCACTCCCATGAGTGAAGTAGCGGGCCGGATGGCCGTTCAAGTCGGCGCCTACTTCCTGCAAAAACAGGAAGGGGGCCGCGGGGTGCTTCTCAGCGGCGTGCCTGGAGTTCCCCCCGCAGAAGTCCTGATCCTGGGCGGGGGCACAGTGGGGGGGAATGCAGCGCGAGTGGCTGTGGGACTCGGCGCGCAGGTGACCGTGATCGATTCGAACCTGGAGCGCTTGCGGCACCTGGATTCCTTATACCGGGGGCGCCTGATCACACTGCCTTCCCACCGCCACACCGTTTCCGCCGCCATCCGCACGGCTGATCTCGTCATTGGAGCCGTTCTCATCCCCGGTGCCAAGACCCCAAAAATCGTGCAGCGCGCTCACCTCAAGACGATGAAAGAAGGGGCCGTGATCGTGGATGTGGCCGTCGATCAGGGAGGATGCGTGGAGACCAGCCGTCCCACCACCCACAGCAAACCGACCTTCGTGGTGGACCGGATTCTCCATTACTGTGTGGCAAACATGCCCGGCGCGGTGGCGCGCACATCTTCCTTCGCACTGGCGAACACGACGCTTCCCTACGCCCTGGTCATCGCCAACGAGGGGCTGGTGAAGGCCGTTCGCAAGGATCCAGCCCTGGCCCGCGGTGTGAACCTCTACTGCGGTGAAGTGACCTACCAGGCCGTGGCGGCGGATCTGGGCTACACGTACCGGCCGCTCACCGAACTCTTGTCTTGACAGGTTTCACACTTTTCCGGATGATCGTGCGGAATTATCCGAAGACCTTCCCCCTGACAGAAAAGGAGCAAGCCGATGGGGCTGAAATCGGATCGCTGGATCAGGACCATGTCTCTCGAACATGCCATGATCACCCCGTTCGAAGAGAAGCAGGTCTCCCAAGGGGCCATCTCTTACGGAGTGTCTTCCTACGGGTACGACATCCGGATTGCCGACGAGTTCAAGATCTTCACGAACATCAACACCACGATCGTGGATCCCAAGAGCTTCGACCCCCGATCCTTCGTGGATTTCAGGGGGCCCGTGTGCATCATCCCACCGAACTCTTTCGCTCTGGGCAAGACGGTGGAGTACTTCCGCATTCCCCGCAACGTGCTCACGGTCTGCGTGGGCAAATCCACTTACGCCCGCTGCGGTATTATCGTGAACGTGACCCCGTTCGAGCCCGAATGGGAAGGGTACGTGACGATGGAAATCTCCAACACAACCCCCCTGCCGGCCAAAATCTACGCCAACGAGGGGATCGCCCAGGTTCTTTTCTTTGAAGGGGACGAGCCCTGCCAGGTCTCTTACGCGGACAAGAAGGGGAAGTACCAGGCCCAGCAGGGACTCACGCTGCCCAAGATTTAACAAGATGCCGAAAAATTCCATTTCCTTGTTCGAAAGCTTGTCCTGACAGGTCTCGTTGACTTTCTTTTTTACGGGATGTACCCTTCAGTCTTGAATCCTTAACATCTAACGAGCCGATGATCAGCGCAAGCCTCCGCAAACCTCCATTGCTCGTGTCGCTCTGCGGGTATCGCGGGAAATGGCATTCACATGATGCGTGAACCTCTCATAGAGGCAGTCAAAAAACGTATCCTCCTCGGCGACGGAGCCATGGGCACCCAACTGATGGAGTCCGGCCTGCAAATGGGAGCATCGGGAGATCAGTGGGTTCTCACGCAGCCCGAGAAAGTTCGCGCCATCCACGCCGCCTACGTTGAAGCCGGAAGCGAGCTTCTCCTGACCAACACGTTTTCTGCTTCAGCCCTCGCCCTGGCACGACACGGCCTGTCGGATCGCACCTACGAACTCAATCTAAAGGCGGCCCGACTGGCGCGGGATTGCATCGGTCCGACGGGCTACGTCGTCGGCGACATAGGTCCTTTCGGAGGGTTCCTTGAACCCCTGGGCAATACCTCCCGAGGGGAGTTGCAGGAAGCCTTCGCCCTGCAGGCCCTGGGCCTCATCGACGGGGGTGTGGACGCGATTATCGTGGAGACCATGACGGCACTGGAGGAACTTGGCGTGGCGATTGCGGCGATCCGGCAGGTCGATCCAACGATGACGATTGTCGGCTCGGTCACCTATGACCGCGTCGCCGACGGCGGATTCGCCACGATGACCGGAGTCAAGATACGGGATGCCGTCGACTACATGACGCAGTTGGGCGTACAAATCCTCGGCTGCAACTGCGGCACGGGGATTCACATCGGTGATTACGAGCAGATCGTGGCCCGGTATCGCGAACTTTCCGATAAGCCGATCATGGTACAGCCCAATGCCGGCCAGCCCCGGCTGGATCGTGGGCGCATTGTCTACGATGAAACGGCCGACAGGATGGCGGTGGGTATCCCCCCCCTCATTCAGGCGGGCGCATCCATCATCGGTGGCTGCTGCGGTACGACCCCGGAACATATCCTCAGGTTCGGCCAGCGCATTTTCCCACTGCGCACCTCTGAAACGGGGATTCCATGAGCAGACAGGCGACCCTCACCGGCCGCTCCACACAAGCCCGTGAGGCCACCGTATCTTCCGGCGCCGCCGCCGCCAAAACCCAAGCCCTCCCCGTGCCCAATCCCCTTCGTGATCTCTTTGCACTCGGTAAGATGCCGGTCATCCTCGAACTGCCTCTCACGGAAGAGGATCTCATTGGTTATCAATACTTGCGTCAGCGGCACCTCGCCAGCGGGTATCAACTTTCCGAGCTTACCCTGCTCGGGCAGTATCTTCGCCAGCTTGATAGTTACCGGGATCAACTGACCGACCCCGAAAGAAAGCTGGTCAGGAAACTCCAGGTCTATGCCGATCTGCTCAGTGCGGGCAAAATCGACCTGGTGGGAATCGACGACGGCGCGCGGGGCCGAAATGCGCTGGACAATGCCGTCGTTGTCGCCCTCCTCTCCGGCTTGGGTGCCGACCCGGCCCGCCTCATGCCCCATGTGGTGGCCCGCAACCGTCAGTCCCAACAGATTCGCAGCCGGCTCATGAGCTTCGCACGGCTTGGGGTGCGCAATGCGCTTCTTCTCACGGGGGATTTGCCGGCGGAGCCGGGAGTGCCCGCGCGCTTCCCCCTGGACTCGATCGGCATGTGCGAACTGGCCCGGGAGATGCAGATCGAAGGACAACTCCCCGAAGAGTTCCTCATTGCCGCGGCGGGGCATCCCAATCCGGAGGCCGATCCGCGCGGACTGCGCACGCTGCACAAGGCCCTGGCCGGTGCTCGGGTGATCATCACCCAGGCCATCTACAGCCTCGATCTCTTCACCAACTGGATGGACTCGCTCGCCCACAACGGCGCGCTGGATATGGTTCACGTGCTGGCCGAGATCATCCCGATCACTTCAGACTCCCAACTCCAAAGCGTTTCGGAAGTGCCGGGAATCCGGATCCCGAGCGAACTGATCGCCCGGTTCGAGACTGTCGAACAACGGTTGAAAGATGCAGCCAGGGCCGGCGGACATTCGCCGGACTGGGTGAAACAACAATTGCGACGGGAGGCGGTGCGGGTTACACGAGAGTTGTTCCACCAGGTGCGCCGCGTACCCGGAGTCAGCGGACTCTATCTCGGGTCTGTTGGATACTTCGACATTCACGTGGAATTGCTCAAGGAAACCCCTCTGATTCCTGAGCATTCGGAAGGCCTCCATAAGACAACCAAGCTCTCCGGACTCGAGCGCCAGCGCGTGCTCGCGCAACTGCCCGCGGTGGAAGCGCTCGTCCAAAGAATGCTCGAACAATCCAGATCCCCGGTGCGAACACGAATGCAGGCCTGGTCTCAGAAACTGGCGGCCTCGCAGGGTTTCGTCAACTTTCTAAAGAAACTGGAATCACCGAAAGTCCCGATCTTCGGCTGCAAGAAATGCGATCGCTGCGACCTGAGTCCCGACGCGCTGGTCTGTCCCCGCGGCTGCGCCAAGCAGATGTCTCACGGTCCCTGCGGGGCGCCGCGCCTGGTAAACGGCCGCATGCTCTGCGAGGACACCTCCCGCGAATGCACCTGGGCGCGAATACGGCTCCGCCGCGAGCAATTCGGCGTACCCCTGGCCGAGCAGCTTGAATCGCAGCCGGCCCCGGCTCCGGGGTTTTACGAGGAGGAGACCTTCAGCTCCACATTGCCTGTACTGCTGAACCAGAAGCGCGGCCCCAACTGGAGCCTGGCCTGGCGAGCTCCGCTCGCCCGCATCCTGGGGCTCGTCAAGAAGGGGTTCCACTTCCGCACGGTTGGTACGCCATTGGACCTCGTCACGCTGGCGGCGAGCAAATCAAACCAGATGCGGGCCATGATCGCCAGGAACCCGAACATGGACCCGGAAGAGCTGCTCGTAAAAGTGCTGGCCCTGATCGGAGCGCCCGGTGCCACTCACCTGATCGAATCCAAACTTGTGTCTTTAGGGCTTCCGGCGGAAGGAACCGTTTCCGACCTGTCGTTGCGGGAAGTGTTCCAGATCGCCGAGGCACTTCCCGCCATGCGGGGTCGAACGACCGGGCCATCCGGCGTCACGGACCGAAACAACCTCAGCACTCGGAGCGAGGAGATCCTGGCGGCTATCGGTCAGGGGCGGCAGCTTCGCCGTGCGATGCGCCGGGAACTTGCCAACGTCCTGATCCAGCATATCAGCTCTCTCGGGGTGAGGGTCACCTACGCCGAAGACGTGCTGAACCCTGGTCAGGTCGACGAGTTCCTGGCTGCCCTGACGGTACTCAAGGACGAGCTGCAGGTCGTTCGCCCGCGGCTGGCGGCGGCAGCCGTGGAGCTTTCGGTTTATTTCACCCGCATCCACTACAAGCATCATTACCGGCCGCCGATCTTGATCCGTCGTACCTGTGATGGTTCGCTCACGCTGACAAACCGGGTCGTGCTTACCATTGACATGAAACAGTCTCGGTCCTCCGCCGCGTTTTGCGCCCATCTCCGCGAGGCCTTCGCCCGTTTGGCGGAGGGGCGGGAAGAAAGCGACTCGGCCGTCGTGCTGGAGCCCTTTGCCGGGGAATCGCGGAGCCTTTGCTGGCAGTTCAACAACGAGTTCTGGCGCCGTCTCCGTGACTTCGAGCAGGCGACGGGTGTGAACTATGACGCCTCCATCGGGGGTTCGACGGACCACAACCTGGCCTACGTTCGGTCCACCGCCAGGTGGTATTTCGACAAGATCCACGACCACAAGCTCGGAAACGAGCGCCTTTACATCCTGGAAATCGGCGTCGCATCGACGCTGCGGGCACAAACCTTCATCGAAGAATACCGGCGCATCTGTGAGCTCACCGGAACGAATTACCACCAGAATACGACCTTCCTGCTGGCCGATTCCCACGAGGAAATCCTGTTCGCGGCCAGGGAGGAACTCTTGAAGGTGCACCCCCACGTGGAGGCCGTCCGGATCGACGCCGGAAATCCGCTGCACGCCCTGGAACCCTATCGCGGCCTGGTCATTTACACGCACCTCTGCAACGTCTATGACAACCTCCCCACAGACAAGCTCGCACGCGCGGATGGGGCATTGTACCTCGTGGAGGGACGCTTATTCCTGCGGCATGACGAGCTGGATCGCAGCGCGGAAAAGCACGGTCTCGACCACGCGACCCGAGAGGAACTGCGCGACCGTCTGTCCTCCCTCTCCGCCAAAGATTCGAATTCAGTCGGCCGCTTACTGGACTGGTTGCGGGATACGATTGCGCGCCAGGGACGGGAACCACTCGAGTATGTTTCCCTCTGGATCGACCTTTTCTCGGCGCTGAACCTGGAAGAGCGATACGTGAGGATCGCCGACCCACAGCAGATTCCGCTCGGCCCCATCCCCGGAGTACCCGATCCCGGTGCGGTTATCGCCGGTCAACTGGCAGGGAGCCGGAACCTGATCGTCCATCTCAACCAGGTGGCTCTGGCGGGATTCGCCGACCTACTGCGTATCCTCCATCCTTACGGTACGCTTGAGGTTGTGGATCTGTTCGTGCAGCGCTTGGACGAATATCACCGCGGGTTCAAGGGGCCGGCCAAGTACGATGGAACCACCGTGAACTGGCTGAACGGTCCGCTGTTCCGGGCCATCGCCGAGGCCCTGGGATGTACGGTGCGGCTTACCTCCTTCAGGCCCTTTGACCCGAAATCGGCTTCCGTCATCCTGCTCGCATCGCGCCAGGATCCCGCCCAAGTCCAACTCGACTAACGGCGCCTCCACACACGCCCCGTTGACTTTCTCTTCTCCAAAATGTATCCTTTGCCCTTGAATCCTTAACATCTCAAGACCAGAGGATCAGTGCAAACCTCCATTGCTCGTGCTCCTCTGTGGGTGTGCCGGCAAATGGAGGAACAGGAGGTCCACGATGAACAAGCCACGTTTTGCTTCGATCGCGTTTTGCTCCCTTTTCGTGCTCCTGGGTGTTTTGTATACGCGCCACGCGCAGGCTGCGATCAAGACGGAGACCGTAGAATACAAACAAGGCGAGACCCCGCTCGAAGGCTTTCTGGCCTACGACGACTCCATTCAGGGCAAGCGCCCGGGCATTGTCGTGGTGCCGGACTGGAACGGCGTGGCCGATTACTCCAAGAAGCGCGCGCAAATGCTGGCCCAACTGGGTTACGTCGCATTAGCCGCCGATATCTACGGAAAGGGGATTCGTCCAACCGCTTCCAGGGAGGCCGCGCAAGAAGCGGCCAAATACATGAGCAATCGCCCGCTGTATCGCGCCCGCGTTCAGGCGGCCCTCGATCTACTCCGCAGGAACCCGCGGACCGACTCCGGCAAGCTCGCGGCCATCGGTTACTGCTTCGGAGGCGCGGGGGCGCTGGAGCTCGCTCGAAGCGGCGCGGACCTGGCGGGCGTTGTTACCTTCCATGGCAGCCTCGCCACGCCGACGCCGCAGGACGCAAGAAACATCAAGGGTCGCGTGCTCGTGCTGCATGGGGCGGATGATCCGTTCGCCCCGGCGAAGGAAGTGGAGGCCTTTCAGAAGGAAATGAGTGACGCCAAGGTGGACTGGCAGGTGGTCCTCTACAGCGGAACGGTGCACACTTTCACGAATCCGGCGGCGGGCAGCGACAATTCCAGAGGCTCCGCCTACAACGAAAAAGCGGACAGGCGTTCCTGGATCGCCATGCAGCAATTTTTCCGGGAAATCTTCACGAACTGATTCTTGAGCGGCATCGAAGCGGACCTGTCTCCCGGCCAAGATCTACGCCAACGAGGGGATTGGGGGGCTTTCCCTTGAGAGGGACTCGATCTGCCGGACGTCTTACGCAGACAAGAAGGGCAAGTACCAGGCCAACAGGGGCTCACGCTGCCGAAGATCGGACGAGGCGACGAACAAGCAGTTTTCATGCTCCTCATCTTCCTCCGTTCGTGCTGAGCCTGTCGAAGCATGATCCTTTTATCCTTCCGACCCGTTTACCTTACACCTTTCTCCGCCCAGCGCGGACAAACTCCACGATTTCCTCACCGCACCGGGCTTTTGGGCGGTACGCAGGTGTCTACCGTGAAGAATGTAGTTCTTCTTCAATCTTGTCCGCTACGAACATCTTCAGCAGCGATTGATAAGGGACATCGCGCTTGTTCGCCAGTATCTTTAATCTCTCGATCATCGACTCCGGCAGGCGCACTGAGATTGTCCGTGTCGTAGGCCGCAAGTTCGGAAGCTTGACGCGCTTTGCCCCGCTCCAATCAACGTAGTCGGTAGAGTCGTGCGACGACCAAAACTCTCGTTCCTGATCTTCGCTTTCAAACTTTGGTATCTTACGGATCCGCTTCTTCACTTTGGGCACGCTGATACTCCTTCTGTTCCCGCCTGCTCATATCCCGGGCGGAGATCACCCGGACGAGCTTCCCGCGTATAGTTAAGCCCACAAACAATAAGCGCCCTTCGTCGCTCTGGCCGAGCACATAGAACCTGGGCTCAGTTCCTGAATGTCTGACATCGGGCACCACCAAGAGCGGCTCGTTGAAAAACACCTCTTCACACTCAACCCGGCTCACCCTATGCTTGATCCAGTTCTTCTCGGAGTTTCCCTCGTCCCACTGGAAGCCGGTGCAACCAAAGAGCTGTTCGAGCTGATTCGCCATGATTTATGTATACATTGGATATATACGAATGTCAAGAAGGTGCGGGATGAGCTCTCAGTTGATGATAACGAGCAATCTCCCTGAGGATCGAATGATCTTCACCGTATCTACACAGTGCGTCACATTCCTTGCACAAGTCATCACTTCTTTCTCACGCCGGGCCGGAGCCACCAGGTAAAAATGGCATGTGCAGCCCGGGATCGACCGTGCCAGATCTTCAAGCCGCAGGATCTCGGAATAGATAGGTTGCAAGCCGGCTCATTTCGGCCAATACCTGCTCCTCGCGGGTAGCAGAGAGACAGGCTTCGAGAAACGCGCCAAACTTTCCCTTGTTGTCGTCATTCAAAAACTTGCTTTTGCTCCGTAATCGCAGTGA
>JACPSX010000136.1 GCA_016193065.1 Candidatus Tectimicrobiota bacterium
ACCGATTTCTCCAGGGGACTTACGTCGCTACCTGATTCATGAGGACGGCAAGATGCGGGTTCCCGTCTTGATCTTGGGAGACACCCTGATCCGCGGGTACCTTCCTGAGATGTATGAAAAGGCTCTATCAGATTTTCAGAGCCGGTAAGAGAAGGAATTTCTCGCCTAATCCGCCAGGAGCCGGCAGAACCTACCGAAAGTTTCCCGCGCCAGAACCTGCAGATGGGAGACTCTCCGCGGGAGATCTTCAAGAATCGAAGTTTCCTGGATGTAATCCTTGACCTCTTGCAGCTCTCCGGAAAAGAGAGAACAGAATTGATTGACCATGGCCTCGGTGATTTCCAGGTGAAAAAGGAGGCCGTAGGCCCGAGACCCGATCCGGAAAGCTTGATATGGGTAGAGCTCTGAGGAGGCCAGGGGAAATGCGCCGGCAGGGAGCTCGAAGATATCCCCGTGCCACTCGAAAGCCTCAAATTGTCGCGGGAATCCCATGAAGAGGGGATCCCGGGTCGCATCGGCGGTTAGTTGGAGGGTGTACCAGCCGATCTCTTTACGGGGCCCGGCAGTCACCTTCCCTCCCGCCGCTTTCGCGATAAGCTGAGACCCGAGGCACACCCCGAGGATTGGCATCTCGTGGGCCAGGGCTTCCTTGAGGATCCGATCCTCCTCCACGAGCCAGGGATATTGGTCTTCGTCGTGAACTCCCATGGGACCGCCCATCAGCAGGAGCCCCGAGTAGGGGGAGAGGGAGACAGGGAGACCTTCTCCCTCGTATAGCTTCATCTTCCGGTAAGGGACTGCCTGCTGGACAAAAACCTCCTCGAAGGTACCCGGAGTTTCGGACCAGAAATGCTGCAATATAAGCAGCGGTCTCATAATTGTTGGACCCTCTGCTTCTTCCGGTAACCATCGTTACCGACAGTTCCCGGACGGTTTTGCTCCAGACGGAGCAAGAATTTCTTAATCAGGAGCCCCCCCGCGTACCCGGTGAGGTCTCCGCTTTTCCCCACGACTCGATGGCAGGGGATCATGATGGCCACCGGGTTGGCCCGGCAGGCCGCGCCCACCGCGCGACTGGCTCCAGGAGCGTCAATCCGGCGTGCAATCTCTCCGTAGGACGTGGTCTCTCCGTAAGGGATCGAACACAAAGCTTCCCAGACTTTGCGCTGAAACGGTGTGCCCTGCGGGGCCAGAGGGGTAGAGAAGGTCGTCAGCTCGCCACGAAAATAAGCCTCCAATTCCCCACGAGCCTCAAGCAGCGCTCCCTCTTCGGGGAGGAGCAGGTCCTCACGAAGGGGGAAAAATAAGCTCCGCGCAAGTCCGGCCGGGGCTCTAAGGAACTGGATTGCCGTCACGTGTGAATGGCTTCCCATCAGGATGATAGGCCCCACGGGAGAGGCGAGCCGGGTACCCGCAGAGCGGGTGCACTCTCGGGTACCCGCCTTGCGGGTGTCCCGCGCCTCCCGGTACTCGGGACACTGAATTGCGATGTGCTCCAGGCGAAGTTTCAAGTTCCCTCCTGGCGATCAGGAGACAAATTGGATTCCTGTTTCGTTGATCCGAAATTCGGCGAGCTCGTCGCTGCACGTGCTGCCCCGATGTTTGGCCACATGGAGAGCCCGGCTGATCTTTCCCCATTAGGCGAGACCATGATCGATGATCACTCTTCAGGAATTCTAGGCCTCCAGGATGGCCGGCTTGCCCAGCTTCATCATGGCAATCCACAAGGCGCCCACCGTGTACGAGGCGGCCATGACGTAGAAGGCCGGAATAAAACCGAACCGGTTCACCAGGTAGCCAATGGCGACCGCCCACAGCGCGCCGGAGCCGAAACCGAAAGTGAAGAACACGCCGAAGACCACGTCCTTGGGCAACTCCTCGGTGGAATCGGCTGCCAGGGATTGGAGCATGGGGCTTTCGGAATACACGAAGCAGCCCATGACAAAGAGGATTACCGGCAGGAGCCAGGTGTAGTGACCCAGGTGAATGAACAGAACCGTCATGATTGTGGAGCAAAGATAGGTCGTGACCAGAACCAGCTTGCGCTGGGGTACTCTGTCCGACACGACTCCCGCCAGCGTGGGACCCGCGACGCTGCCGATCATCATGATCGTGTAAAGCATCCCCGTGCTCAGCACGCTCATCTTCAACTGCTGGGAAAGATAGAGGGGGACGAAGGTGATGAGAATCCCGAGCCCCCTGCCGCCCGCCGCAGTGGCCTGGGCCAGCAAGATGAGGAGCATGTTTCGCTTCTTGAGAACCAGGAGGGTTTCCCTGCCGAGATGGGGCTTCTCCGCCTTTCCTGCCCCGGCATCCGTGGCCCGGTTTTCCTCCCGCACCAGGAAGAGGAGTATGAATCCGATGACGATCCCCGGCAAGGCGAAGGCAGCCAGCGTGCTGCGCCAGCCCAGGAAGCCCAGAAGCCCGGCTCCCATCAGCGGAACGATCACGGTGCCCACGTTACCGCCCGCGAAGTTGATTCCCAGAGCCTTGCCCCGGGCCTCCTTACCAAAGTGTTCGAGAATCAGGGAATTTCCATTCGGATGCTGGGGGCTTCCGGCGAGCCGGTTGAGAGTTTGCCAGCCGGTGAGCTGGAAGAAGTTGGATGCGGTCCCCGAAAGAGCTAGAAACACTCCTTGGAAGATGGCGCCAAAGCCCAGCAGGGTCTTGCGTTTGAAAAATCTCCCCATGTACCCGGCCAGCCATTGAAACCCCTGGCCGAACATCCGGCTGATGCCAAGGAGCAGGCCCAGTTGGCTGTAATTGAACTTGAGCTCCGCCATGATGGCTGGATACAGGATCGGCATCAGGGCTGTGTAGGCATGGTTGACGGCGTGGGCCGCCGCCACCATGGACAGGATTACATAGGCACTCCTCATGGATACCGCGCTGGTTGAAGTCTGAAATGGCTCCCCGTTTTTCATTAGGCGCTGCTCCCCGTTGTGGGATCCGGGTCTTTTCTGTTCGGGCTTGTGGGATATCGTAGCTGGGCCAGACCAGGATATGAATTCCAGCGCAAATTGTGGGTCTCCAGGGTCTGCCTAAGTAACAGTTTTGGAAAGCCGCCTTTCCAGGAAGGAGGAGTCTTCATGAGACACCGAAAGATTGCCGCAATCGTTGTGGTCCTGATCGCAACCCTGGGTTTTTCCTACCTGGCGCAATCCCAAGAGCGGGCCAGATCCCAGTCTAGGGGAATGAGAGAAAGAGGGAGCGCAGCCTGGCAGCAGCGTACGGGTCCCGAGGCTCCCTGGATCACCATCATCCTGAGAAACCGGGACCGGCTCCAGTTAACCCCCGAGCAGGTGGCGTCCCTGGAAAAGCTCCGGTCCGACTTTGCACGTGAGGCAATCCGCAAGCAGGCGGATCTCCGCATTGCCGAGTTGGATCTGAGGCGCCTTTTGGCAGGGGAACCCGTGGACTTGGCTCAGGTGAAGACAAAGCTGGAGGAAGCGGCCCGGCTCAACACAGACCTGCGCTACGCTCGAATTGAAACCCTGGAGAAAGGGAAGGCCGTGCTTACCGCGGAACAGCGTGATAAACTACGCAACCTCACCTCAGTCCCCCGAAGTTCTGTCCCGGAACCGCGGGGTAAGGCTTCGTAGAGGGCGGGTGTGCTTTCTGGCAGAGGAGAAACAACCATGGCGAAAGATCCCGTCTGTAATATGACCGTGGATGAGAAGAAAGCTGCCGCCACCTGGACCTACAAGGGCAAGACGTACTATTTTTGTGCGGTCGGGTGCAAGGTGGCCTTCGAAAAAGATCCCGAAAAGTATCTGGCGAAGCAGGGACAAGCCGGCAAGTAACGAACTGGAAGAGCAGCAGTTCGGGTGTAAACGACCCAATGGGTCCAGGAGGGGTTCACCCCCTTTTCTGGTCCTTGACTGCCCGAGGTGATGAGTCCATACTCGCTGCGGGTGAATTGGCGATTCCGGATTCCGGGAGCGCCGGAAAACAAAAGCACCCTCGTTGCGGACGGCAAGTGAGTTTGCAACTGTACGGTTTCGGTCCGGAAGCGGATCCGGCCCGGGTGGCGGCCCAGGTAGTTACCGGGGTAGGTTTTTTGGGGGCGGGCACGATCTTGCGCACCGGAGCCACCGTGAAGGGGCTTACGACTGCTGCGAGCGTTTGGGCCGTGGCGGCCATTGGGGTTGCCGTGGGGGTTGGGATGTATCTTATGGCCGTCGTGAGCACTTTTCTGGGGGCGGGAGTCCTGCATTTTTCCAGCAAGGCGGGATCCGGCAATGCCCGTTAGGATTCTGCCCTGGTGAAAGGGTTTCTCGCGCTTCCCACTGATGAAAATGATCTAGTCAAATAGTGGGCTTGTCCTATTGAACCATAGCTTGATATGGTAAAATATTCACAATCTTCCACGGCCCCCAAAGAGGCCGGGTGGTTGGGAAACGGGAGTGAGGTTTGTTTCGCGCGGCAGGAGAAGGTTTGTGAGTAAGATTCTGGGCTGGTCGTCTCTCGCCATGGTTCTGCTGGGCCTGCTGCTGGCTCTGGTGTACGCTCCTCCGGACTCG
>JACPSX010000137.1 GCA_016193065.1 Candidatus Tectimicrobiota bacterium
AGGCCATCGATCCAAAAACGGGAAGCCCGCTGGAACTGGGCAGCGGTCCGTTCTTGCTTGGAGCGGGGCTGCTGGGGGCGACTCTGATGACGCTCCTTTCCGCGCTCCGCGGGAGAGCCCTCCCGTGCTTTGGAGCCATCGCCTGCTCTTCCCTCGTGGTGATCGTCGTCTCCCTCACAATGATCGCTCCTCCCATCGACGGGCTTCGGCACGGGCGCCTGGGAGATCTGGCGAAAATGGCTGGAAGGAGAGCCGGGCCCGATGATACAATCGTGAGCTACGGTCTCAAAAAGACCAGCGTGGTCTTCTACAGCCGCCGCCTGGTGCGGGAAGTGGACCAGGGAGACCTGCCTCTCCTCAAGACGTTGGCACAGGGAAAGGGAAGCATGTGGGTATTGAGCCGGATCGAATACGAGCCGGATCTAAGACAGGTGAATGGCCTGGTGACTCTGGACAAGAACCCCCCCTACCTGCTGGCTCTGAGGCAGGGAACAACCCCTTCACCGGATCACGGGCAAAGCTCTTCCCCGGCCAGGAAACGATGAGTCCGGAATCTTCTCCCACTCTCGATCTCACCGTCGTCATTCCTGTTTTCAATGAAGCCCCGAACTTGCGCCCCCTGTGCGAAAACCTCACGAGCGCTTTATCTCCCCTCGGGCGCACTTTCGAGATCCTCCTGATCGACGACGGCAGCAGCGACGAGAGCTTGCAGATTTACCCGGAGCTCTGCCGGAAATATGAGCAGGTCAAGGTCATCCGCCTGCGCCGCAACTTCGGCCAGACCGCGGCCTTCTCGGCCGGCTTCGACTACGCCCGGGGCCGGATCATCGTCGCCATGGACGGAGACCTCCAGAACGACGCCGCGGACATCCCGGCGCTCCTGAAGAAAATCGAGGAAGGGTACGATCTGGTGAGCGGCTGGCGGGTGAACCGGCGGGACAAGAAGGTGACCCGCATCCTCCCATCCCGCATTGCGAACTGGCTTATCAGCCGCCTGACCGGAGTCCCCCTGCATGATTACGGTTGCTCACTGAAGGCCTACCGGGCCGAGGTTGCCAAGAACCTGGCTCTCTACGGCGAGCTGCACCGCTTCATCCCCGTCCTGGCCAGCATGTACGGCGCCACGATTGCCGAGATCCCGGTGCAACACCACCCGCGCCGGCTGGGGAAGAGCAAGTACACGCTCTCGCGGGTCTTCCGGGTCGTGATCGACCTGGGAACGATCCTGTTCCTGAAATGGTTCCTGGACCGGCCCCAGTACGTGTTCGGGCGCTGGGGCTTGATCCTGTTCAGCGCGGGGCTGGTCATCGACGGCTACCTGGCCGCTCTGAAGATCTTCTGGGGAGAGGACATCGGAACCCGGCCCCTGCTCATCCTGGGAGTCTTGCTGATCCTGGCCGGCATGCAGATCTTCTTCACGGGAATCCTGGCTGAAATTCAGATCCGCACGTATTACGAATCACAGAAAAAACCCCGCTACCACGTGCGCGAGGTCCTCAGCTTCAACGAGACCATCCGTTGATGAAAAGGCTGCACTGGCTCCGGGTGGCCGTGAGCATTGCAGTTCTTTGGGTGATCTTCACCAAGATCCCATTGCGGGCCGTGGGCGACGTTTTGGGGAAGGTCACCCCGCTGCCCCTGTTCTTTGCTTTCCTGTTCTACCTGTGCGGTCAGACGCTGAGCGCCTACAAGTGGCGGCTTCTGGCCGCCCCTCTGGGATTTCAGCGGCGCTTTCGGGACTACCTGAGCTACTACTTCATCGGCATGTATTTCAACCTGTTCCTGCCCACCAACGTGGGGGGCGACGTGGGGCGGGGCTACTATCTGGCCGCGGAGAACAAGCAGTGGACACTGGCCTACTACTCGATTCTGGCCGAGCGCGCGAGCGGTACACTGGCCCTGTTCCTGGTGGCTTCCCTGGGGATTCTCGTTTCCGGCGGGGCGTCGCTTCCGCTCTGGATCTCCTGGGGAACCGGGCTGGCCACTGTTGCCCTGTTCGGCTGTCTCCCTGCCGTCCCCGCCCTGCTCAAAGTCCTGCGTGCACGCGTCCGTATCCTGTCGCCCTACATCCGGGAGGAGATGACCCTGTACTGGAAGACCCCCGATCTCCTCGTCCGCGCCCTTCTCCTGTCAGCCCTCTTCCACCTGCTGCTGGTCCTGATTCATTTCCTGATCGGGCGCGCCATGGGCTTGCAGCTCCCCGTGTCCTCCTACCTCGTCACGGCCCCCCTGACGGGGCTGGCCGCGTTTCTTCCCGTGAGCTTCAACGGGATCGGTATTCGGGAAGCCGCCTACATCTTCTTCCTGGGAAGCTTCGGCGCCGGACCCGCCGTGGCGTTCAGCTTCGGGATCCTCTGGCTCGCCGTGGTGGTGGCCGCAAGCCTTCTGGGAGGAGGAGCCTTTCTGCTCAAAAGGAGAGAGAAATTTCCCACAACGGAGTCTCGTCCAGACGCTTGACCTCCAGACTCAAAAGAGAGCCGCAGCCCGGGCACAGGTGCTGAACCGCTTCCAGGTCCTGGTGGAGCCGGATCAAGGGGCCAAGCTCCTGCGGAGAAATTCGGCGGGCCACCGCTCTCTCCTTCCAGTTCTTGTCCGGCCCGCCCAACGATACGCCGCAGCGGCAGGCCACTTCGCTCTTGCCGTCCCGGCGCACCAGACTCAGGCCCTCTCCCAGAGCGGAAATCACTGGTGCGGACGCGCCCGCCTGGTCTCCCGGATCCGGCTTCTTTCCCAAGCGCTCCTCCACTATGGCCCGGCGCAATGCCACCGTCTCTTCCTCCAAGACCCGGTATGATCCCTGCTCCAGGACCACGCCGTAAATCTGCCGGGCTACCTGCGCTGAAATCTTCCCCTCCGCCACGTCCATCGCCACCTGAGCGGGATTTCGTCCCAGGGGATCCCCGACTCCGCCCCCTCCTTGCCAGGTAACCTCAAATACATCACCGGGGCGGAGAAGCACGGAGCCGGGCTTGGGTCCCAGTGTCTCCCGCTCCCCCTCCACATCGTGCACTCCGGTGGGCAGAATCCCCGCCCGGAAGCGTTCCAGGAGATTGGAGGAAGTGAGCAGGCTTTGGACGACGCAGGAGCCGGGATAGCCCCCGAAAAGACCCGCGGAGTTCGGCACCTCGACGCCGTGGGTCATGATCAGGGCGTGCAGATCAGGAACCCCATGAACCGTGAGGGCAATGCCGGCGCTGCGTCCCCCCTGATGTTTTCCGGGTCCACCCGAATCCCGGGTAAAGCTGCGCCTCAAGTAGAGGATCGGGGCAAAATTCTCGTTGGTCTCCACATTGGCGATGTTGGGCAAGGGACAGGAAAAAGATCCCCCGACGTCGAGCCCGTCTTGATCCAGGTAGGCTCCAAAGCCGCCGGCCAGGGGATCCAGCATGTGGTGGCCGAAGGGCTCTCCATACTGGTTCTTGCCGCCGAAGTTGAGCGTCGCCATGCAGCCGTCGGAGACGGCGATGGCCTCTTGCCGATAAGCGGGATGGCAGGAGACCAGCCGCGAGCACGCGGAGATGGCCACGTTCTTCACGCACCAGACCGCTTCCACGGTGGCTGCTCCCACCGGGGCGGGGAACTCCGCGTTGCAGATGCGCCCCTTGGGACACACCACTTCCAGGGGGCGCAGCACTCCTTCATTCCATAGGATGTCATAAGCCAGGATGGGGAAAACCCCGGAGGCAATTCCGCTGATCAGGCCGGCTTCCGTGCAGTTGATGAACCCGGGGGCCTGGGGGGAGCTGCCGCTGAAGTCGAAAATCAGCCTGTCCCCTTTCTTGATCATCTGGAGAGCGATGGTGTAGAGGCAGTTTTCGTGGCCGTCGTGCTCCAGGTAATCCCGGGCCCGGTAGACACCGTCGGGTAGCTCCCGCAAGCGCCGGCGCAGGCGCTCTTCCGATTCATCCAGGAGCTTCCCCATGACCCGCTGGACGACCTCGATCGTGTAGCGGTCAAACAGCGCCACGAGACGCTCGGCTGCTACGTGGTTTGCGGCAATCATGGCCTTCAGATCGAGACCCAGCATGGCGGGAAGCCGCGAGGCGCCTAGAATCAAATCCCAGATATCCTGGCGCACCTCGCCGTCTTCCACGATCTTTACAGCGGGCACCCGCAACCCTTCCTGATAGACTTCCTTGGCCTTCGGGCACCAACTCGCAAAGTCCATGCCGCCCACGTCCACCTCGTGGGCCCCGGCCCCCGCCCAGGCCACGAGCTGCCCCCGGTAGAACACCGGCCCGACCACGGCCACGTCGTTTTGGTGGATCGCGCCGCGGTAGGGATCGTTGACAAGGAACATGTCGCCGGGCTTCACCCCAGGGTTTTGAGCCCGGCTGCTCAGGAGGTTCTTGATCATCAGCGACATGGCCCCGGCCTGGGAGATCACCTGGCGGCCCATGGTGGCCACGGTGCCGTCGGCCAGGTAGAGGCCGTTATTGTAGTCGGTGGCCTCCGTGACGACCGGTGACCCGGAAACGGCGCGCAAGGCGATGCGCTGTTCCTCGGTAATGGCCAGGAGCTTATTGCGCAGGACTTCGTAGATGATGGGATCGATGTTTTCGTCAATCACGGCCAGCTTCCCTTTCCAGGACGACGTTGAGCAGTGAATCCAGGCGGGCTTTCTGCTTTACGCCCACGACCACCGTCGTGCCAAAATATTCGATGACGGCCGGCCCCGCGACCTCGTTGCCGGCTTTCAGATCGGGGCCCGAGTACACGGGGGTCTCCAGAAAATCCCCGGCTTCCAAAAAATAAATGGGCCTTTTCCCCCGCCGGGCGCCGGAGGGATCCGGACCTTGCAGAGGGAACTCTCTCAAGCTCGGTTTGGGGAGATTGCCCACCGCTTCGACCCGCAGCGTGGTGATTTCAAGCCCTGCTTCCCGATACGCGGAACCACGCCCGTAGCGGCGCTGGTAGATTTCTTCAAAGCGCCGGCACAGGAGGTCCACCTGCTCCTCTGTGAGAGGCCCCGGCGGAGCCGGGACCACGACCTCGTGGGTCTGCCGCCGGTAGCGCATGTGGGCCGTGCGCAAGAAGGCCCACCTCTCCGGCCGGACGCCGCTGCGCTCCAGGGCCTTGGCCCCTTGCTTCTCCAGATCGGAGAAGATTTTCTCCAGGCGGGTGGCCTCCAGATGCTCCGAGGCCCGGGCAAAGAAGGGCGGAGTGCGCAGGATCTCGGAGCGCTCGAAGACATAGCGCAGGTCCGCGGCCGCGCAACCATAGGCCGAATAGGCAGTGGCCGCCGGGGGAATTACGGTGGAGCGCACCTCCAGCTCGGAAGCGTAGGTGGTGCAGTGGGCCGGACCTGCGCCGCCGAAGGCGAGCACGGTAAACTCTCTGGGGTCACACCCTTTTTCCACTAGAACCTGGCGGAGAAGGTCGGCCATTTGCTGGCCCACGATCGTGCGGATCCCGGCCGCCGCCCGGGAGACGGGAATTCCCAGAGGATCGGCGACTTTTTCCCGGATCACCTTTTCGGCGGCCGCCGCGTCCAGGCGCAAGCGCCCGCCCAGGAAGTTCTGCGGGTTCAGGATTCCCAGCACCACATCCGCGTCGGTCACGGTGGGCTCCTGCCCCCCGCGCCCGTAGCAGGCCGGCCCCGGATCGGCGCCGGCACTGTTCGGGCCCACCTTGAGAACCCCGTCCACCACGGTGGCCAGGCTTCCTCCTCCGGCTCCGATGGAGCGCAGATCGATCTGGGGAATCAGGAGGTGAAATTTGCCAGCCACGGTTTCCAGCGTCTTCACCGCTTCGCCATCGCAGATCAGCCCCACGTCAAAGCTCGTCCCCCCCATATCGGTAGTGACCAGGTTGGAGAGTCCCAGGGCTTCTCCCAGGTAGAGGGCGGCTCCCACC
>JACPSX010000138.1 GCA_016193065.1 Candidatus Tectimicrobiota bacterium
CTCGAAGGATTGAAGGGAGGTGAACCCAAATGAAGAAGCTGTACGTGGCCATTTTCCTGGCAGCGATGAGCGTGGCAGTTTACGTTCTTCCAGTCATGGCGGACGGGGGCGGCGGTTAATTCCTCCCCACACCAAAGGATCCAGTAAAGAACCCCAACCGGCTGGTTGGGGTTCTTTACTTTTCCCCAAGCTCAATAAAATCCAGTCCTTGACCCACGGGAGGTAGTGTGGCAAGATCCCTGAAAAAACGGATCGCCCCTGAAGGGAACCTCCGTGCGCCGATTGGTAAACTCCCTTTTCTTCCTGGGCCTTCTTGCCCTCCTGTTGCTTCCCGCATGCAGCGAGGACAAAAAGACAGCGGGGGAAAATCTCTCGGTCTCCAAGCCCAGGCCGGGAGGCACCTTCCGTCGCCCTTTGCGCAACGATCCCTCGACGCTGGACCCTGCTCACATTACGGATGTCTACGGATCCACTGTCGCTCAGCAGCTCCACGAGGGGTTGATCCAGTTCGACCAGAACCTCAACGTGGTGCCGGCTATTGCCCGTTCCTGGACAGCATCTCGGGACGGGCTCACATGGACCTTTGGCCTGAGACCCGGGGTGCGCTTCCATCACGGGCGAGAAGTCATCGCGGAGGACTTTGTCTACTCCTTCCGCCGCATCCTAAGCCCCCGGACGAAGTCTGAGCTGACCTGGCTCTTTGATCGCATCGCGGGAGCCCCGGAATACATGACTGGTAAGGCCAGCCAAGTCAAAGGACTCGAAGCCCTCGACCGATATACCTTGCGGATTCGACTTTCGGAACCCTTTGCCCCGTTCATCACCCTCCTGGGGATGGCCCAAGCAAAGGTCGTCCCCCGGGAACTTGTGGAGGGCAAGGAATCGTTTTTCGCCAGCCATCCCGTGGGGGCGGGTCCGTTTCAATTTGCCGGTTGGGAGCGGGGGAAAACGATCCTCTTGGAGGCCAACGAGAACTACTACGAGGGGAGACCCTATCTTGACCGCATTGAATTCCGGATCTATGCGGGTCTGCAAGACGAAAGGATCCTGGCTGATTTTGAGGCGGGGCAACTGGATGCCGGCTACATCCCCGGGGAAATCGCCCCCCAAAAACTCCAAGAGATCCTGAACACGAAGAGATACCAGCACCTCCGCAAGCCGATCCTGAGTCTCCTCTTCTGGGGAATGAATACGACCAGACCCCCCTTCAACGACCTCAGGGTCAGGCAGGCGCTGAATTTCGCTATCAACGTCAAAGCCATTAATGACTATGCCCGAAATGGCCGTTTCGTTCCCGCCCGTGGAATCCTCCCTCCCGGAATGCCAGGATTCGATCCGGAACTGCGAGTCTACGAGCATGACCTGGAAAAGGCCCGATCCTTGCTGGCCAGCGTGGGCGCCACAGCCCGAGCTGCACTGCCAGAGATTGAGCTCTGGTCAAACGACAACTCACTGGCGGCCCGGAGGGAGTATGAGGTCCTGCTAAAAAATCTCGAGGACTTAAAGATCAAGGGGAAGATCAAACTGGTGCCTGACTGGCCCACCTATGAGGCCGCCCTGAAACGTGGCGATCCCCTGATCTACCGTTACGCCTGGTATGCCGACTATCCCGATCCCGACAACTTCCTCTACGTTCTCTTGACGCCAAGCAGCAAGTACAATTTCTCGCGCTACAGGAACGGCAAAATCACCGGCCTGCTCAGTACGGCCCGCCGGGAAACCGATTACCTGAAGCGGGTTTCCCTCTACCGCCAGGCGGAAAGGCAAATCATGGCAGATGCCCCCTGGGTCCCCATCTTTCATCACACCTTCGAGTATCTCCTCCATTCCTCCGTGAGGGGAATTGAGATCAATGCCCTGGGTGAGCGGTTCATTCCGATGAAGAAGGTCTGGTTTGCGCCGGGGAATCGAGAAGCTCGTCCCGGGAGCTGACCCGGGGAAAGAGGAGGCGCCCACTGCAATTTCGGTTTCGGGATCTCTCAATCCACACCAAGCTGGTGGTGGCGGTCTGTCTCCTGGTGGTTTTGCTGATCAGCGGGATAGCCGTCATTGTAGAACGGGGCGAGCGCCGCGCGCTCATTGACCAGGTGCGCAAGCGGGCTGTGGCCACGGCCAGCAATGTGGCCGCCGTGAGCACCAGCGCCCTGCTCACCTATAACTACGTGACCCTGGAACAAAACGCCGCCAGAGTGGCCCGGGAGGAAGACGTTCTCTATGTCATCATCCTGGACAGGGAAGGGAAGGTGGCCGCCCACAGCTCGCGGAGTGAATTGCAGGGAACCGTAATGGCAGATCCCGTAAGCCGCAGGGCCGGGGCCAGCCGAGAAATCCTGGTGCAGGCAGCGACCTTTTCTGGGACGGCTGATCCTCTCTACGATGTTGCCGTTCCCGTCTACATTAAAGAATCCCCTGAGAAATGGGGGACGGTTCGCGTGGGGATATCCTTGGGGCCCATGCGCAGGGCCATTGCCCGAAGCCGCCAGGGCATCGCTTTGATGGGCTTGGTGGCCATCGCCCTGGGGGGGGCCGGCGCCCTCTTGCTGGCTCGCCGAATCACCTCCCCGATTGCCCGGCTCGTGCACGGGGCGGTCGAGGTGGGAAAAGGAAACCTGGACCAGCAAATCCCTCTCTCTACCGGGGATGAGATCGGAACGCTGGCAAGAACCTTCAACGAAATGACAAACAACCTGCGCACCAGCCGTCTGTCCGTGGAGTCGGCGCACCGGGAGTTGAAGTCACAATACAAGGAGATTTCTTTTCTCAAGGACTACAACGACAATGTCTTAAAAAGCATGACCAGCGGCGTCCTTACGCTGGACCTGGGGGGGCGGATTGTCACAGTGAACCAGGCCGCTGTGCAGATCACGGGACTGGCCGCAGAGGATATGGTGGGAAAGCCGTGCGAACCCCTTTTTCCGGGAAGCCCCGAACTGCCGGAGGCCCTCCTGGACGTCCTCAGAAAAGAGCGCAGAACACCTCAGGTCATCCATCTGAGATATCCGCGCCCGGACGGCAAGACCCTGTTCCTGGAGATGACTACGGTGGGACTGCAGGAGGAGACCGGAAAGCTAATCGGGGCTCTCGGGGTCATCCGCGATCTTACCCACGAGCGCGAACTGGAGGAACAATTGCGGCGCGCCGACCGCCTAGCGGCCCTCGGCACGATGGCAGCAGGGATCGCCCACGAAATAAAAAACCCCCTAACCTCCCTAAAGACCTTCGCGCAGCTTTTTCCCAAGAGGTCCGGCGACCCTGGATTTCAGAAAAAATTTACGGAAATTGTCCCCCACGAACTCGAGCGCATTCATCTCCTCGCCGAGGATCTCATGGAGCTGGCCCGCCCCACTCAGATGCATCTTCGGCCCGCCGATGTCCACAGCCTGATCGACCGGGTCTTGAAGACCCACGAGGACATGATGAAGGGGCAGGGGATCGAGTTCCGCTTCCACCCCGAACCCACGTCCCATCCTCAGCCCCTCGTCGACCCGGAGTACCTCTACCGCGCCTTGACCAACCTGGTCCTCAACGCAATCCAGGCCATGCCTGCCGGAGGGCTCCTTGAGATCCGAACCGGGGTCGAGGCTTTCACAAACGGGGATCGAGAAGATCCCCACTTCGTCCTCCACGTTCGGGACACCGGGACCGGGATCCCCGGGGACAAATTGGGAGATCTATTCACCCCCTTCTTCACCACAAAAGCAAAGGGGACCGGTTTGGGGCTGGCCATTACCCACAAGATCGTGGAAGGCCACGGGGGGCAGATCCGGGTCGAATCCAGGATGGGCATGGGCACCCAGTTTTCCGTGTCTCTTCCGCTGAGAGGAATCTCCCGCCGCATCTAGGAACTTCTTGAGCCCTTTGTGAACTCCTGACCGACTGCACAAAAAATTGTGCACTTTGCACAGTTTCACAACATGAGCGGAGCAGGAACTCCACGGGTTCTTTCCCCATCGCTCATCTACCTTTCACTATCTCTACAACAATTTATATATCAACTATTTCTAGCCAACTTCTGGTCCTCTCCCAGATGATCGTTTTTCTCCCAACTGGGGATAGCAGGTACGGTTCTTGCTAACTGTCAATTCGGAGAGGGGGAGGGAGAGATATGAAAACTGTCCGACATAATGGGGAAAAACTTTCTCCAAAATATACAATCCAGGGGTCCTTCTTCGTCCTGAAAGTCTACCAGCGGCCTGGACGAAAGGGAGATGTCGTTCATGTGGTTGAGACCACATTTCAGACGGGCGACCGGATCATCAGCGACGGGATGACGGCGGAGGAGGCAATCGGGCGAATGTACAGCGCCCTGCCCCTCGCCATTGAATCAAGGGAATTGGGTGAACGGATTCGATAAGAATCCCTATCGTCTTCCCTCCGGCCCCGGGGCTACGAGTCGACCTTCCGACTTACCCCCCAATGAGCTCTGGGGCCGGCCCTCCCTTTTTGTTGGATGGAGATGAACCTGGGGAAGAACCGGAGGAGAGAATTTCCCATGAAACGCTTCTCTATTCCCAGGATTGTTTCCGCCGCCGGTCTATTTATTCTTTGGATTATCAGCCCGGAGATCCTCTGGTCTCAGGAAGCTAGAGGCCAAATTCTGCAAGGCCAACTCAACATCAATCAAGCATCGGAAATGGACTTCCTGCGACTCCCGGGAGTCGGAGAGGTAACAGCCCGCCGGATCGTGTCCTACCGTCAACGGGTCGGAGGATTCAAGTCAATTTTCGAGCTAAGACAGGTGAAAGGGGTGAGCAGCTCTTTGATCCAGCGCATTTCCCCTTACCTGACTCTGGCTGGAGACTCCACCCTCAAGCGCCTAGTGGACCTGAATCAAGCCCCGGTCACGACCCTTTCCACCTTGCCCAATATCTCTCCGAAAAAAGCCCGGACCATTGCTTCCTGGCGAAAGGTAAACGGTGGGTTTCACAGGGTCGAAGACCTCCTCCTCGTCGGAGTCCTCTCCCCATCCGAGTTTGAGGAGTTGCGGGATTGGGTTCTCGTGGGCCCCATCCCTCTCCCCCGAACTCCGAGCCCCACAGCCAAGCCCTGAAGCCTACCCCCAGTCCGCACACTCCCCTCCGAGGGGGTAGCCCCCGCAGGCGACCTCACAGCGTTGCAGGAAGAGACCGGGTGTGCCCCGAAAGGGCGACTTAAAGTTTTGCAGGCGCCGCACCCTGAAGACTTGAACCTCCCCGCATTCGAAGCGCGACCGACCTGAAATCGTCCTCCCGCGCAAAAGTTTACCGGAGCCCCAAGGGGCACCCCGGTCTCCCATCTCATTATCTCTCCTGTCGCAAGCGCTTCGTGAGCCGGGTACCCATCCTGGGTGTGGGCACCCCGAGGAGTGAATGAGGGAGGGTAACAATTCCTCGATGATGAACCGGGAGTGGGCAAGGCGCAGCGGCCTCCTTGCTGACACCCCCTCCATATGCTAAGATCCCGCTCGTCTGCCGACACCTTCCTCATTGAAGGGCCAAGGAGAAACATGGAAGTCATCGGGGTCATCGCCAAGCCCTCCCGGGAAAACACCCGAAATGTTCTTGAGACCCTGCTCCCCTGGCTACGCCAGCGAACCCGCACGATTCTCATGGACAAGGATACGGCTGCCACGGTTCAGGAAGCCTCCCCCTTGAGCCGATCCGAGGTGGCGCAGGAAGCTCAGTTGATGCTCGTCCTGGGGGGAGACGGCACTTTTCTCAGTGTGGCCCGCGTGATTGGTGAGCGGGGAACTCCAATCCTTGGCGTGAACTTGGGGAGCCTCGGCTTTCTCACCGAGATTACGCTGGAGGACCTATATCCCACACTGGAGAAAGTCCTGGCCGGCGACTACCGCGTGGAGGAGCGCCTGATGCTGAGCGCTGTCCTCAGCGGCAGGGACCTGGATGCGACCCATCGGCTTGCCCTGAATGATGTGGTCATTAACAAGGGAGCCCTGGCCCGCATCATCCACCTAGAGACCCATATTAATCAACAATTCGTGACCACCTTCCGAGCCGATGGCCTCATCGTTGCCACTCCCACGGGATCAACGGCCTACTCCCTGGCAGCAGGGGGACCCATCGTCTATCCGACTATGGACGCCCTGGTCCTGAGCCCCATCTGTCCACACACTGTGACGAACCGCCCCCTGGTTCTCCCGGGAGACTGTGTTGTGGAGATTACCTTAAAAACCCCCAGCGAGAACGTGATGGTGACCCTGGATGGCCAGGTGGGCTTCCCCATCCAGCATGAGGACACCCTGAAGGTACAGAGGGCTCAAAGCCGGATCCGCGTTGTGCAGCCGTACCGTAAGAACTACTTTGGGATCTTGCGCACCAAATTGAAGTGGGGTGAGGGTCCGCCGTAGTTTTCCCAGACAAGGTGTAGGATGCTCCGGGAACTGCGCATTTCAAACTTTGCGACCATCGAGGACCTGGCTATGGAGTTCGGGCCGGGCCTGAACATCTTTACGGGGGAAACCGGGGCCGGAAAGTCCATTCTCATCGAAGCCCTGCAGCTTCTCCTCGGGCAGCGGGCTTCGACCACCTACATCCGCGATGGAGCCAGGCCCACCACTATTGAAGCCCTCTTTGAAGTTTCCGCCCCATCCCACCTGGGCGCCCAACTGCGGGATCTGGACATGGAGGGAAGCAGAGACGGAACGTTGGTGATCCGCAGAATCCTCTCTCCCGATGGCCGCAGCAAGGCCTACTGCAACGAGCACCTGACCACGCTGAGCACACTTCAGGCTCTGGGAAACTCGCTCGTGGAGATCCACGGACAGCACGAGCATCAGACCCTTCTCCATACAGACCAGCAGCGCGCCGTCCTGGACGAATACGGCGGGCTCCAGACCCTGCGCCAGCAATGGGCTTCCACCTTGGACCGCTACCACGAGATTTCCCGGCGCTGGCAGGACCTGGTAAACAGCGAGCGCCAGCGCGCCCAACGCTTGGACCTTTTGCGCTTCCAGAGCCAGGAGATCGACGGAGCAAACCTTCAGTCCGGGGAAGAGGAGGAACTGCGGGGCGAGCGCCAGATCCTGCAGCATGCCCAGAAATTAGCCGAAGGGACCCGCACGATGTACATGGACCTCTACGAGGCGGAGGATTCTCTTCTGTCCCGGCTGCGCCGGGTTGCCGGGTCTCTCGGGGATATGGCCCGATTGGACCCCACTCTTTCTCCGACCCACCAGGAATGCGAGGCGGCCCTTTATCAGATCGAGGAAGTGTCGCGGGCCTTGGGCCGCTACGGGGATCGGATCCGCCACGATCCGCACCGCCTCCAGGCCGTGGAAGACCGGCTGGCTCTCATCTCGGATCTGAAGCGTAAATACGGAACCAGTATTCCCGAGATCCTCCAGTATCGGCAATCGATCCAAGAGGAACTCTTAGACTTGGAGAAAAGCGGGGAGGAGAGCGAAGCGCTACTCCGGGAGATCAACCTGCTGAAGGCTCAACTACGCGAGCAAGCGGCCGCTTTGTCCGGCCGGCGCCGGGAAAGTGCCCGCCAGATAGAGATGGACATTGTTCGGGAG
The DNA here is from genome assembly GCA_016193065.1 of Candidatus Tectimicrobiota bacterium. GTDB lineage: Bacteria > JACPSX01 > JACPSX01 > JACPSX01 > JACPSX01 > JACPSX01. The sequence continues at coordinate 7,517 of JACPSX010000138.1, forward strand.
TTGGGAGAGCTGTGTATGGAGAAGGCGCAATTTCAGGTGCAAGTGACGGTTCTGCCCGCCGCAGACAGCCCCGTGACCTACGAAGGCCAACCCGTGCGGGCCACCCCCGGCGGGATCAACCATGTGGAATTCTTCTTTTCCGCCAACCCGGGGGAAGATCCAAAACCCCTAGCCAAGATTGCCTCGGGAGGGGAACTCTCCCGGGTCATGCTGGCTCTGAAAAATACCCTGGCCCGCGTGGATCGGACACCGGTTCTCATCTTTGACGAGGTGGACGCCGGGATCAGCGGCCGGGTGGCCGAGAGCGTCGGGCGCAAGCTGAAGAGGGTGGCGGCTCACTCCCAGGTCTTCTGCATCACCCACCTGGCGCAAATTGCCAGTCAGGCCGACACCCATTTTCTGGTCATCAAGGAAACCCGCAAGGGGAGAAGCCTCACCCGGGTTCAATCCCTCACTTTGGAAGAACGAGTTGAAGAGATTGCCCGCATGTCCGGCGGCAAGAAGATCAGCGAAGCCACCCGCGAACACGCCCGCCAGATGCTGCGGGCCGGCTCCAAGTAGCACACCCAGAGCGGGTACCCGCTTTGCGCACCCAAGACGGGTACCCGGGTTTTTCAGCAGCTTGTCAGGAGACTTTGGGCAGGGACGCCAAATCCTTCAAAGCCCGGTCGATGGATTCCTGGGGAAGCTCGTAATCCTCCAGCTTCCCCGACAGGTACGCATCGTAAGCCCCCATGTCAAAGTGGCCGTGGCCGCTCAAGTTGAACAGGATCGTTTGGGCCTTCCCTTCCAGGCGGCAGCGCTCCGCTTCGTCAATGACCGCCCGGATCGCGTGGGCGCTCTCAGGAGCGGGGAGGATAGCCTCGGAGCGGGCAAAGGTGATTGCCGCCTCGAAAACCGGGTTCTGCAGGTAAGCCCGAGCCTCCACCAGCCCTTCCTTGACCAGTAAACAAACCAGGGGGCTGTCCCCATGATATCTGAGCCCCCCTGCATGAATCCCCGCTGGAACAAACTTGTGCCCCAGCGTGTACATGGCTACCAGGGGAGTTACCCCCACCGTGTCCCCGAAATCGTACGTATAGACCCCTCGGGTCAGCGTCGGGCAGGCGGCCGGCTCCACGGCAATGGCCCGCAGTTGCTTGCCGTGAATTTTATCAGCCAGGAAGGGGAAGGACAGGCCGGCGAAATTGCTCCCCCCTCCGCAGCAGCCGATGACAATGTCGGGAGTCTCCCCCACGGCGGCAAGCTGTTTCTTGGCTTCCAAACCGATGACCGTCTGGTGGAGAAGCACGTGGTTGAGAACGCTCCCTAGCGAATAGTGCGTGTCGTCCCGCGTGGCCGCATCCTCAACCGCCTCACTGATGGCGATCCCCAGGCTGCCGGGAGAGTTGGGGTCCTCCGCCAGGATCTTTCGCCCCCCCTGAGTATCAGAACTTGGACTGGCAACCACCTTAGCCCCCCAAGTTTCCATCATGGAACGGCGATAGGGTTTCTGATGATAGCTCACCTTCACCATGTAAACCTTGCACTCCAGCCCGAAGAAATTGCAGGCAAGGGCCAAGGCGCTGCCCCACTGGCCGGCTCCGGTTTCGGTACTGAGCCGCTTCACACCTTCCTTCTTATTGAAATAGGCTTGGGCAATGGCCGTGTTGGGCTTGTGGCTTCCGGCAGGGCTCACTCCCTCGTATTTGTAGTAGATCCGTGCCGGTGTTTTCAGCACTTCCTCCAGGCGCCGGGCCCGGTACAGAGGAGAAGGGCGCCAGAGGGTATAAATTTTGAGCACCTCTTCGGGGATATCGATCCAGCGTTCCTGGCTCACTTCCTGCAAGATCAATCCCATGGGGAAGAGCGGCGCCAGGTCATCCGGGCCGATGGGCTTCCCGGTGCCGGGATGAAGCGGGGGAGGAAGGGGACAGGGAAGATCCGCCGCAATGTTGTACCACTGCCGGGGAATCTCCTTTTCCTCGAGGAAAATTTTGGTGCTGGACGAATCTGCCACGGGAAATCTCCTTTCTTGTCAAGAGGGAGTATGGCAGCGAATGCCAGTGATCCAACAGCGCGGTTATCAACCGGTCTTTGCAGCCGGACAGGGTCTCTTCAGCGGAACAGAAGAGACTTGATGACCACCGGCACCACCCCCACGTTTTCGATCTCCCGACCGATGTCGATATAGTCGAAATCCCGCAGTTCCACCTGATCAATGGAGACCACGTGGGAATCAGGAGCAAACTCATGGACCAGCAGGCTGCCCACCAGCCCTCCCACATCCGAGTCAAACACCATGATGACAGGGAACTGGCGGTGGAAGCTCTTGGACAACCCCTGGGCAATCCCGGCGGCCAAAGGCCGGATGAGACTGTAGTCGGGCCCGTGATCCCAGTGGATGGCCAGGGCAACCGGTTTCTCTCCATCCACCAGGTCAAAGCGTCGCAGGGATCTTTCCACGGCCAGGGAGACTTCTTCCGTGGTCAACGCATCTCCATCCAGATCCAGAGAAACCACCTGGACATTGTGCATGGGGAGAAGGTGCGGGTGGGTGAGAAAAATCGTGTTGCCGCTCACCTGGATAGTGAATTGGGAGGCGCCGATGACGGTGGCCCGGATTCTCTCTTTGGGTTCCTCGAGAACCCAGTGGGACCGGCGCTCCAGGTGTTCACGGATGGAGCGGGAGAGGTGACGGCCCAGATCCCCAAAGTCGCGGGTCTCGTAACCGTAAATGTACTCGGAGACCCCGCCCGAGAAGGTGATGATCTCCGCTTCCCGGTTCCGCTGCGGGGGAGGAGTGATCATCAAGAACTCCAGATTCCCGGTGAAGGGCTTACCCTCCAGGTACTGAAACAGAAGATCAGCCTGAGCCCGGGCAAAGATCTCCTTCTGGCTCTCGTCAAGCTGCTGGTCCAGATCCAGATTCAGGCCCACGCTGGCGGCAATGGCCTTTCCCGCCTCCTCCAGCCGGACAATGCGGTTCGTGTTATCCACGGCGACCAGCCGCGCGCCCAGATTCACCGCGCAGGTCTCCACGATTTCCCCGTGGCGGGCAATGGCCACCTTGGTAGTCCCCCCTCCCACGTCCACATTCATGACCGCCTGGCTTATGCCGCCCCGGGGCCGGGAACGCTCCACGGCGCCCGCCCCGTAAGTCGACAGTACAGCCTCCAGGTTGGGTCCCGCGGTGGCACAGACGAATTTTCCGGCCTCCTTGGCAAACAGGCTGGCAATCGCCTCGGCGTTTTCCTTGCGGACGGCCTCCCCGGTGACGATCAGGGCGCCGGTGTCGATCTGGCCCGGTTCCAGATTTCCCGACCGGTACGCTTCGTTGATATAGCGCCCCAGATGTTCCGTGTCGATCGTGGTCGTAAAGCGCCCCAAATAGGGGGTCAGGAACACGGGAGACTGGTGGCTCACTTCCCGCTTGATGATCACGTAGCGGCTGGACAGGGCCAAGCCTTGGCGTCGCAACACGATATCCGAGAACGTGAGGTGAGAGGTGGTGGAGCCGATATCGATCCCGACGCTCTTGAGCTCGATCCACTCCGGCGTGTTGCGGGACATGAGATCGAGGAGTTCACCGTCCTCGTCGTGATCGTGGCCGACAGGTCCCCAATGCATGGCGATCTCCTTACTTGTGATCCTTCGGGGACCAGGTCACCTGGAAACCGTTTTTCGCGCACTCGCTCTTAAAGAGGGCGTAAACGTCTTCGTCCTCATCCTCATACTCGATCTGGTCGCCGCCGAGTTTCACGCTCTTGGCGAGCTTCTCTTCCTCGGGCGCCGTACAGAACTTGCGGCTCCCCCAGCGCAAGGCCAGGTAGCGGGCCGGCTCCTTGCCCGTGTTGAAGTGCTGGTGCCACCAGCGATCCGGAGGAACCACCATGCTTCCCGCGTCCCAATCGAATTTCTCTTTCTTGCTCCCCTCGGGCCACAGCAGGGAATAGCCGTGGCCGTTGAGAATGATCACGTGGGCCCCGGGTCCGTGGCGGTGCCCCTTCTTGTAAGTGCCCACGGGAAATTCCGAGATATGGGCGCACATGGTATTGTTGGCAATCTCGAACATGACGTTGGTGCCGCCCGCGCCCCGCTCCTTCCACTCCAGAAGCTTGAAGTTGTAAACGTCGGCAACAAAATTTGTGTCCCAAACGCGACCCGGGTACGACTGGCCTTTTCCGGAGAAGAAGTCGTCCTCCCCGCTGTAGCGGTCGGTGAAGACGAAGTCGTTCTGGAAGATGAAATCGTAGTTGTGGAACATGTTCAGGATCAGGGGCATGTTCGTGCAGCACAGGAAGCGGGCCGGTTTATCCCCGGAACCGTTGAAGTGCTGGTACCAGGTGTTTAGAGGAGGAGAAAAGAGGCTCCCCTCCTGCCACTCGAAGGTCTGCTTTTTGCCCCCCTCTTTCCACACGGAGGTGGCGCCCAGGGTTTCAAAGGGATGTTCTTCATATCCCGGACCCCAAAGCCCGAAATGCTGTCGATCCCCTCCTCCTTGATAAACTTCTGATAGGAAGTGAGCCCCCCCAGCATGGGGGTTGATTGGCTGATTGAGGAAACCACGAACTGCCTCCTTTCTGATCCTCTCCTCACTAAGCCGGAAAGGCAGAACAGTTGCCTTTTTTAGACCTGATTGAGTGTTACGGAGAGGTCCACTTACGGGGAACCTTCGAAAAATCCCGCGCTAGTCTATAAATCCAGGGGCGGCATGTCAAGAAGTTTATCCGCCTTTCCCCGCCAGTTTCTGCGGGTCCGCGGAAAGGGGCTGACTTCCCACCCTTCGCTTCCGGGTACCCGCCTTGCGGGTGTTCCGCAGCGACCCCTTCGGGGCGCCCCCGAGGATTCGATAAGGAAAGAAATTCCTCGGTGATAAACTGGGGGCGGACGAGGTCAGGGAACGGCGTTGCAGAGCGTCCACACCCGGCCAATGGCCCGCTCCTCAATGCGGTATTTGGTCAGGGCCTCTTCAATTTCCTGGGGGGTTAAGGCTTGGGGCTGTCCCAGGCTCCAGGCCAGGTGGAGCCGCTTGGCGTTCTCCTCCAGGATAACCGAGCCTCCCACCATCTCCTCGATCGACCGGCCCACCACTACAGCTCCGTGGTTGCGCAACATCAGGGCTCGGCAACTGCCCAGGGCCTGCGCCATGCGCTCCGCCTGCTCCGGGAAGACGATTAACTGGGGATCCTCAAAAAAGGGGACCCCCCGGTGGAAGATCGCTGCCGCAATATAGACCAGTACGATGCGTTTTCCCGTGGTGGCAAAGGCAGTGGCAAAAGGGGGGTGGAAATGAGCCACAGCCCCCACATCGGGCCTGGCCCGGTAAACGGCGCTGTGGATGATGACCTCCGCGGGAGGATTCAGGTCGGGGCTTAAGGAGCGGCCGTCCGGAGAGACCTCCACCAGGGACTCCGGCCGGACCTCACCGCTGGGGATTTCCTTGGGGTTGATCAAGAGCCGCCCGGTACCCGGAACCCTGGCGCTTAAATGTCCGTACGCATCCAGTATCCCCTCCCGGTAAAGGAAGCGGCAAGCCTTGGCCAGTTTGTCCCTGTGGAGTTCCCGTTCGTCCATCGTTCTCTCCTATCCCTGCTTTACTCCTCAGCTCTGCAGATTCTTCTTTAGAAAAACCATAGCCCGGGCCCAGGCATCCCGGGCCGCTTCGGGATTATACCGGCTCGGATTGGTCTCGTTGTGGAAAGCGTGCTGGGCCCCCGGATAAATCTTGATCTCGTAGAGCTTGTTGTACTTTTTCAGAGCCTCCTCCAGCTCCGGAACCTTGGAGGTAATCCCGGTATCCCGTTCACCATAAATTCCAAGAATCGGCCCCGGCAGGTTGCGGACCAGATCAATGGGGTTTGGGTTGCGGCCGTAGAAGACCACCGTGGCCGCGAGCTCCCGGTTTTGGGTGGAGAACAGCAGGGAATTGGCCCCTCCCCAGCAAAATCCGATCACCCCGATCTTCCCGGGTATTACGGTGTCAAGCCCTTTGAGATAGGTGAAGCTCGACTGCAGATCCTTTATTAGATCCGTGCTGGTTAGTTTGTTGATTGCCGCAATGGCGTCGTCCGGGTTGGTAAATTTGTCAGTGCCGCCCGCCCGCGAGAGCAGATCCGGAGCCAGGGCCGCCATCCCCTCTTTGGCAGCCCGGCGGGCCACGTCCCGGATGTGATCGTTGATGCCGCGGTTCTCGTGGATGACGATCAGTCCGCCCCTTTTTCCGGCCGCCTTCGGACGGCTCAGGTAGCCGTGCATGGTGAAGCCATCGCCGGGGTATTCAACTGCGGACGAAATCAGGTTCGGATCGTCCGGCTCCACGACGGCAGCCACCGCCGGGTTAAACCGCAGAGATTCCACCAGAGTCGTGGCAGCTGCCGTACTGCCCAGAAGAATCGCTCCCTTCTGAATGAAACTCCGGCGGCTAATTGCTCCTTCCCCGTACTGTTCTACCAAGTTCTCAATGCTCCCTTCCATGTCCCCCTCCTTTTCAGCGACAAAGCCATGAACTGCTTTTCCCCCAAAAACGAATTCGACTTTCTGCGAATATGAAAATAACTCTCCGGGAGAGCTTCCGGTTCCCGTGACAGTTTTCTATCCACCACTGAGCTGGGCGGGTTCCGTGGCTCCTGGAGGAATCCACCCCACAGGAGAATTCCCCTCGGCGCCTGCCATGGGACGGTTTCAAAAGCGGGTACCCGCGAAAGTAAGGAAACCCCCGAACATTGTCAAGGGATTTGAGGCATAATGAGGATCGGTTGAAACGCAATACAGTTCATGGAGTGAAACGATGCCCATCCGAGTTATCATAGATACGGATCCCGGAGTGGACGATGCGCTGGCTCTCCTTCTAGGTCTCCTCTCCCCCGAGCTTCAAGTGGAAGCCATCACCACGGTGTGCGGGAACGTCTCGGTCGATATGGCCACCCGTAATGTTTTCCGCGTGCTCTCTCTTCTTGCGGAAAAACCGTGGCCACCAGTGGCCCGCGGGGCCGACCGTCCTCTCAAGAACGAACTCAAGACGGCTGCAGCCGTACACGGGGAAGACGGCCTGGGAAACCTGGAGCGGTACCAGCTCCCGGACAGCTCACCCCGCTATCCGGACCCGGAAATTCTCCCCGCACCTCAGGGGGCCATCCCCCTGCTCTTCAATCTCCTGGACCGGTTTCCCGGAGAAATCTCACTGATCGCTCTGGGTCCCCTGACCAACCTGGCCCAGGCCATCCTGCGGGATCCCGGACGCATGCAGCAGGTCGGGGAAATCATCCTAATGGGGGGCGCCATCGGAGTTCCCGGAAACGTCACGCCCGTCGCTGAATTTAACATCTACACAGACCCCGAGGCAGCCCAGATTGTCTTTCGCAGCGGCCTTCCTCTCACCGTGGTCCCACTGGACGTTACCCGACAGGTGCGCCTGACGCGGAAGGCGATCCTGGAAGAGATCCAACCTCTGGGGACGCGCATCGGGCAGTTCATTGTGGATTCCACTGCCTATTCCCTGGAGCTTTTTGAGCGCATCGAAGAGATTCCCGCCATCACCCTCCATGATCCCCTGGCCGTAGGAGTTGCCGTCGACCCGTCTCTGCTGAACCTGAAACCCCTTTTCGTGGACGTGGAGATCCAGGGAGAGATGACCCGAGGCATGACGGTGGCGGATCTGCGGCCCATCGCGGCAGACCTGAAAGCAAAACCAAACGCGAGAGTGGCGCGCACCGTCGACGGAAAACGGTTCCTGAACCTTTTCCGGGAGCGATTATGTCCGGAGTCCTCGTCCTAGGAAGCGCCAACGCCGATTTCACCATTCAACTGGAGTGCTTGCCGGCTCCGGGTGAAACCGTAGCCGGGGGGAAGCTCTCCACCTCCTGTGGGGGAAAAGGGGCCAACCAGGCCGTGGCGGCGGCCCGCGCCGGAGCCCGGGTCCGCCTCATCACCAAGCTGGGGCGGGACTCCAACGGAGAGCGTCTCGCGGGCCAACTGGCAGCGGCCGGGGTGGAGCCCGACGGGATCCTCTGCGATGAAGATCATCCGACCGGTACCGCTTTTATCTTCGTGGACCGGCTTGGCAACAACCAGATCGCAGTGGCTTCCGGAGCCAACCACCACCTAAGCGTGGAAGATCTGCACAGCCTGAAAGCCCTGTTTGCAGGGATGAAGGTGCTCCTGTGCCAACTGGAAATTCCGCTGGCCACCGTGGCCTGCGGGCTGCAACTGGGAAAAGCCATGGGGCTTCAGACTATCCTGAACCCTGCCCCGTTCACCCCTCTTCCCCCGGAGCTGTGGACGCACGCCGACATCATCGTTCCAAACCGTGGGGAAGCGGCAACACTTCTGGGGATTCTGCTGCCCGACATCGGGCAAGCGGCAGCGGCGGCCCGCTCCCTTCTCCGCCGCGAGGATCAGGAAGCGGTTATTACATTCGGAGACCAGGGAGCCCTCTGGGTTCACAAGGACGGCGCAACCCACATCCCGCCGTTCCGGGTAACTCCCATCGACACGACGGCGGCCGGCGACGCGTTTTGCGGGACGCTGGCCGCCCTTCTCGCCGAAGGCAAACCAATGCCGGAAGCCCTGCGCTACGCCTCGGCAGCCGGCGCTCTAGCCACCACGGCACTCGGAGCCCAGGTCTCCCTCCCCTT
>JACPSX010000165.1 GCA_016193065.1 Candidatus Tectimicrobiota bacterium
CCTCCCATTTCTCGCGCCCAAGCGCAGATGATGTTGCTAACTGGAACACCATATGCGCCAACGGCAACGGCTAGCGAGTCCAATAGACAGCGTTTTGCTTCCAGCACCACATTATCGGGATAATCACGCAGATCCCGCGCCATAAACTCAATAGCCGTGTGAGCAAGTTGTTCACTGATAGATCCCATGTCTGTCTCCTCTTGCAGTTCTATTCTAGTTCGCACCGCATGTATGGCTAACTCTCTCTCAAAGAAAACCGAGCGCCTTGAGAAAGATCCGGAGTCCTTCCTGTTTTCCAAGAGCAATATTCTCCATTCCGTCTCTGACTGATCACCTTGACCGGGGTCGGGCGCATTGTACGAGGAGGGCGGGGACGGCCGCCGGGAGGACGGTGATCGCCGCCTCGGCCATCTGCTGTACTGGCACTCTCCGACGCCCGAGGGAGGAGAATTCGCCGAGGGGTGGCCTGTCCACGGCCACGGGCGAAAGAGCTTCCAGGGTCATCGCGTCTGCCTCACGGACAACGATTTCCGCGCCGTAGGCGGTGTCGTGTGAGCGTTTGCGCCTGCTCGCGTTCGAGGATCCTCTTGGGCACATCAATTCCTTGGAGCGACAATCGAGCTTTCGCGCCGGGAGGCGCATGATGGCCCGAAGCTCTCTCCGCCGCAGATCTCGACGGTGAGGCTCCCAGCCCACTTGCCAAAAGAGAGCGAGCGTCCCGTCTCCAAGCGGAGGCCTATGTCTGATCTGCGAATTTCTGCGGCATCGTGAGCGTCTGGTAATGGTGGCCGAGCCAGAGGACCACGATGTCGAGTGCCTGCAGCGCCTAAAGGCTGCGTTCGCGTGGGCCGGATATAGTAGATGAGCGGCGGGCCACCCTGTCGACTCTTCAGGCCCATCACCCGCTAGACCTCGACTCGATCTTCAAAGTTGGTGGTGTTGGGTCAACCCTCCTCCGCCTATGGTGAGGTTCGGCCACAGCCAGAAAGAGGGCTAATGCGGTAAGCCTCTGATAGAACACACGCGTCCCGGGCGATTCCATCACTTTCTCTGAATTCTACGCTCCAGGCTCTGGTGAAGGGTCCTGACCTATAGGAGCCCCATATTGCTCAGGATGCCCTTGAGCTTCTGCTCATCCTCAGCATTGAGTGGCACGATAGGCTTCCGGGGAACACCGGCCCGTTGTCCCATGAGATTTAGTGCGCCCTTAATCACGGGCAACCAGTGGGGATGCCGATCCACTTTGTTGTGGGCGATAAAGTGGACGAATGGAAGCATTTTCCGTGAGATCGCTCGGGCCTTGTCGACATTCTTCTCGACCGCGGCCGCCTCGTACAGGTCCCTACACAGACGGGGGTATACATTAGGAGCGCCAGAGAGCCACCCGTCAGCCCCGGCGAGAAAGGCCTCCATCGGGTTATAGTCATGTCCATAGAGGACGGAGATTCTGTCTCCACATAGGTATTTGAGGTCATGGATGCGATCGGCGTCTCCGTGGGCAGCCTTCACGCTTGTGACTACCCCTTCGTCCACCAGCTTGGCAATGTCCCACGAGCTTAGCTCAAAGCCGGCAAACCAGGGGTTATTGTAGAGAATGATGGGGATGCTGACGTTTCGTGCCAGTTCCCGGTAGTGATCCATCACCTGAGTCTTGGTGGGTTGCATGTAATACGGGAGGATCACCATGACTCCAGCAGCCCCGACCTTCTCCGCGTGTTGGCTGAGCTCGATGGTGTATTTGGTGCTGTAATGACCAGTCCCAGGATAAATCGGCACTCGCCCCTTGGCCTCGTCCAAAACAATTTCCACGACCCGCTTCCGCTCTTCCAATGTCATGGCGATGAACTCGCCGCAACTCCCACCCGCGGAGATTCCGTGTACTCCGTTCTCGACGAAAAAGTCCACAAGGTTCCGAAGTCCCTTCTCGTCAATGGCTTCATTTTCGTCAAACGGGGTGACCATGGCGGGGATTATGCCCTTAATTGCCATCACAACGCCTCCTTTGTATCTGCCGCCGAGTCGAGGGCGGCATTACGGCGTCGAGCGAAGCGACGCCAATTCAGGAATTGGCCAGCGCCATCACTGGGTGGCCCGGGACGAAGCTTCTGTATTCCCTATACACTTGTGGTCCATTATTTTGGCGGCAATCCACGCGTTAACGATCTTGAAAAGCGAGAGACGGGACTCCTGAATCGAGGAACGCTTCACGACTCTAATCGACTTGCAGAGCATCGTGAATGCCGGAGACGCGTCTCTCGTACGCGGTTGGCCGACCTTCTTGTGCCCCCGTAACTACTTCCGCGTCGGTATCCTTTTCATGTTCTGGAGAGGCTCAGGGTGCCCTCTACGTTAGCTCCCGAAACGCATGGCCTCTTTTGAAGCTCTTGCCGTGCCCTCGATGGGCCGCCCCGAACGGTAACTGAAGACGATAGATAATGACATCATCGCTCAGCGCGCGCGACGGAGCGTGAGCTCAGATCTTCTCGGGTCAGCGACCGTTCGTTGCCCCATAGCCAAGTGTGTCCCAGACTCGCTGTTGGAGCTGCTGGAAGCCCTGAACGAACCTCGTTGCATGATAATCGCGAGGCCGCGGCAGAGGTATCTCAAAAGAGGCGGCGATTTCTCCAGGTCTCTGTGACATCACAAGCACTCGATCGGCCAAAGCCACAGCCTCCTCGATGTCGTGGGTCACGAGAACCACCGTTTGCTTGGACTCCTCCAGGATTCTCAGGAAGAAGTTCCCGACGTGGATCCGGGTTTGAGCATCGAGGGCGCTAAATGGCTCGTCCATCAGAAATACCGACGGTTGCTGGGCAAGCGCCCGAGCGAGGGATACGCGCTTCCGCATACCACCCGATAGTTGGGAAGGATACTTGTCGCAGGAGTCGCCTAGACGCAACTCCTCCATCAGATGATGCGCCCTAGCGGAGGCATTGTGTTTGTCCCCGCCAGCGAGGCGAACTGCCAGCTCCACGTTCTGTACAGCTGTGCGCCATGGCAACAAAGCATCCGACTGGAAGACGAATCCAACCCGCAATTTGCCGGCTTGTTCGCCGTGTACCGCAACAGTGCCCCTCGACGGCGCAAGCAAACGAGCGATCACCTTCAAGAGGGTTGACTTGCCGCATCCACTCGGTCCCACTATGGCTACAAACTCGCCGTGTCGGACGTTGAAGCTCACGCTCTCTAGGGCCGTGGTCCTATCGATACCCGCGAACTGAACCGACAGGTCTGAAACAACGATAGCGTCGTCGTTGTGCATTGACCTACCACCCTCAAGTGGTGCCTTCGACGGCCTCGGTTCAGTGCCTAGGACCCGGACCAGAGAAAAGGCCCAAGTTGGTTCGCATGGCACCAGACACTCCACCTGCCTCGCGAGCAGTTCCCCACGCCCTTCACAGCGGACCCTGCGTCATTGTCTTGCGGAAGCCAAATCGCCCTTTGTGATCAAACTGCATGAGGCCTTCCTCGTACGCAACCTCTCCTACATGGACACAGTGCGAATGCCCGTGGTGCCTGTCCGCCACCGAAAGAGTCGCCGCTCGACCAAATTTACGGCGGTGTACATGACGACTGCCATGAGCGCCATGACCAAAAGGGCGGTCATTGCCCCTGTCATATCGAACATCAGTAACGAGGTGGTGACTAACCAGCCGAGCCCGAATTCAGCGCCGATCATCTCGCCAATTACCGCTCCAATCAGGGCCATGCCGATGCTGATCTTTACGGCCGATACGATCCAGGGCAGCAGAGACGGGATCGTTACGTAGCGGATCATCTCAAGCCGATCAGCACCCATAGCACGAACCGAATCGATCAGGTCTTGATCGATCGCCTCCATTCCTTGACGCACATTGAGCATCGCAACGAAGAACACGATGGTGATGACTAATGCAATTTTTGACGCAAGACCGAGGCCGAACCAAATGATGAAGAATGGTGCCAGTGCCACGCGCGGGAGGCTGTTCAGGCCCATGAGGTACGGATCGAGCACGCGAGCGATCAGTCGAACGCGCGCCAGCAAGACCCCCACCATCGCACCCAAGAAGACGCCCACGACGAGGCCAGCCAATGCCTCCTGCATTGTCCTCGTTGCATCCCTAGCCAGGGAGCCATCGGCGAGGGTCACCATGAGCCTTCGGAGCACCAACGACGGACTGCTGATCCATACGGGACGGATGAGATAGGCGGCAGTAAGCTCCCAGCCGACTACGACCAGCACAAGCAAGGCGAGGCTAAGTAGCCGCTCCAAACCGAGGAGGCGGAACCGCCAGCCCGTATGGTCGGATGGCATATTCCAGACCGATGAGCCTGGTGACTTTGCAATCTCAACGTTAGCGATCTTCTGCTGCTTCACGCCTTGTGCCTCCCAAGATGGCATCTACTGGAGATTTGCCACCTACAAACCATCCGCAGGGTACCGGGTGGCAAATAAGGGCCACTGTCTGTTGTGTGTTCAATGGCGGCCACAACCCGAACGGAACTATTTCGGTGCGTGTTCCGTCAATTTGTCGTAGCTAGGGAAACTGTCCTCACGAGACGCGCCGCACTTGATGAGGATCTGCTTGCCAAGCTCCCATTCCTTCTGAGTCATGACACCATCGAGAGACCAGTAGTTGTCAATGTAGTCCTTGAGCTGAGCTTGGATGTCTTCTGCTGAGAACCTCGTTCCCCAGACGTACGTGGCAATTTCGGTGGCGTAGCCAGGATCGGTGGCAATCCGATGGAGGGCCTCCTTATAAGCTCTCATGAAGTTCGCGTAGGCGCTCGGGTTGGCCTGAATGGCCTTGCTCCTGGCGATAAACACATTGGCGACGAATTTCTCATTTTTCATGTCAAGAGCGACTTGAACCTCGCCCCTTTTCAATAAACCCCCCAGAATGGGGCTTGACTGTAGAACCGCATCAGCGTGCCCCAATTGGAGGGCTGCCAATTGGCTCGGTCCGTCCCCGAGAGCAAGGAGTTGCACGTCTTTTTTGGGGTCCAGTCCAATCTTTTGTAGCTCGTATCGTATCTGGCAATCACTGAGTGACCCAAATGCAGTGATACCGATCCTCTTGCCTTTGAGATCATAAAGGTTACGAATTGGTGAACCAGCCTTGGCGACTAAGGTCCATACACTTGCATGGATTGTCTGACCGATAATGGTCACATCCACGGTCTGTGTCTCAGCAAGCCGGATAACCCCTTGAAATCCAATCACTACTATGTCGCCTGTCCCGCCCGCGAACATCTGGGCCGCCAAACCGCCGCCAGTGATATCCGC
>JACPSX010000166.1 GCA_016193065.1 Candidatus Tectimicrobiota bacterium
TGCGAGGCGTGCGGGGGGATGCGCCTGAGGCCCGAGAGCCTGGCCGTTACCGTGGGAGGTCTCTCCATCGGGCAGATTTGCCGGCTTTCCCTGGCCGGGGCGCTGGAATTTTTCCAGGATGTTCCCATGACGGCCTTGGAAGCGGAGATTTCGCGCCGGGTGCTCAAGGAGATCCGGGATCGCCTGGGCTTCATGGTGAACGTGGGACTGGGCTACCTGACCCTGGACCGGGCCGCGGGAACTCTCTCCGGTGGGGAGGCCCAGCGCATCCGCCTGGCCACCCAGATCGGCTCCGGCCTGGTGGGGGTTCTCTACATTCTCGATGAGCCCAGCATCGGCCTGCACCCGCGGGATAACCGCCGGCTTCTGGAAACGTTGAAGAGCCTGCGCGATTTGGGGAACACAGTGATCGTTGTGGAACACGACCGGGATACAATTCTCTCGGCGGATACCATCATTGATCTGGGCCCCGGAGCGGGGATCCAGGGAGGGTATCTGGTGGCCTGTGGTTCCCCTGCGGAAATCCTCCGTCATCCCGATTCCCTGACCGGGCATTTCCTTTCCGGCCGCCGGCAGATCCCGGTTCCGCTCAGGAGGAGATCCGGCCGGGGGCGCTGGCTTTCTCTTCTCGGTGTGCGGGAAAACAACTTGAAGGATGTTGACGTCTCCATCCCTCTGGGCGTGCTGACGGGGATCACGGGAGTGTCGGGATCGGGGAAAAGTACGCTGCTTATCGATGTCCTGTATAGAGCCCTGGCCAGGGAACTCCAGCGCGGCGCCGACCGCCCAGGGCAGTACCGGGAGATCCAGGGGTTGGAACACATCGATAAGGTAGTTGCTATCGATCAGTCCCCCATCGGGCGGACGCCCAGGTCCAATCCCGCTACTTACACCGGGGTGTTTACCGAGATTCGTTCCCTGTTTGCGCAGGTGCCGGCGGCCCGGCGGCGGGGGTTTGGACCCGGCCGGTTCAGCTTCAACGTCAAGGGGGGACGATGCGAGATTTGCCAGGGAGACGGGATCATCAAGATCGAGATGCATTTTCTCCCGGATGTCTACATCACCTGCGATACCTGCAAAGGGAAACGATTTAACCGGGACACGCTGGAGATCCTCTACAAGGGACGAACCATTGCCGAAGTGCTCGATACAACCGTCCAGGAAGCCCGGGAGTTCTTCTCGCCTGTTCCCCGGGTGCGGGAAAAGCTCGACGTCCTGGATCAGGTGGGTCTGGGCTATCTCAAGCTGGGTCAATCGGCCACCACCCTGTCCGGAGGGGAGGCGCAAAGGATCAAGCTGGCCCGGGAACTCAGCCGCAGGAGCACGGGGCGCACAGTCTACATCCTGGACGAACCCACGACCGGCCTCCATTTTGCCGATGTGGAGAAGCTCCTGGAGGTGCTGAGCCGTCTGGTCGAGGCCGGAAACACGGTGGTGGTCATCGAGCACAACCTGGACGTCATCAAGGCGGCGGACTACCTGATCGACCTGGGTCCGGAGGGTGGGGATCTGGGAGGGGAAGTAGTCGCCGCGGGAACCCCGGAAGAGGTGGCTCAAGTGGAGCGCTCCTATACAGGGCAGATGCTCCGGGAAATGCTGTCGGGAGTTCTTCCCGCCAGAGTCGCATGCGCAACCTCAAGTTGACCCTGGAATACGAAGGGACCCAGTATCACGGCTGGCAAGTGCAGCCGGGCCTGGTGACGATCCAGCAGGCGATCCAGGAGAGGCTGGCTCGGATCCTTCAGGAACAAGTGGTGCTCGTGGCGGCCGGGCGGACCGATGCCGGAGTTCACGCTCTTGAGCAGGTGGCGAACTTTCATTGTTCCTCCTCCATTCCTGCGGACAGCCTCCAGAAAGCTTTGAACAGCCTCCTGCCCAGGGACATTGCAGTGACGGGGGTGGAAGAGGTTCCGGAGGATTTCAGCGCCCGCTACTGGGCCCGCAGCAAGGTCTACCTTTACCGCATCTTGAACCGCACCTATCCCTCTTCCTTCTGGAGGCGCTATAGCTGGTTTCTGCCCAGGCGCCTCGACGTGCCGGCCATGGAGAGGGCGCTTCCAAGTCTTCTCGGCAGGCATGACTTCAGCGCCTTTCGTGCTTCGGGCTGTACGGCGAGATCCGTGATCCGCACGCTGCACCGGGCTGATCTCACCCGGCAGGGTGACATGATCGAGATGCGCTTTGAGGCGAACGCTTTCCTGCGCTACATGGTGCGGAACATCGTGGGGACGCTCGTGCAGATCGGCTTGGGGAAGAGACCCGCGGAGAACCTGGGCGAAGTCCTGGCCGGACGGGACCGGCGGCAGGCCGGGCCCACGGCGCCCGCCTGCGGCCTCACCATGGAAAAAGTGTTCCTCGGTTCATCGGACCCTTTGCTTCCTTGGGATGACCGGGTTTGAGTTAGAAGAGCCGAGGGTCTCGGGGGTGCGGCGCCTGCCAAACTTTGTAGGGGCACCCCTACGTGGGTGCCCTCCGTCGCCCGTGCGGGGCACACCCGGTCTCTTCTTTGGAATCGCCTTTGCCTGCGGGGACTACCCCCTCGGAGGGGACTGACCTTCCCGCCCTGAGCACATCTGCCGGGGGCGCACTCGTGATGCGGCTATCCCGATGAAAAATCAGGTGATCATGTTTGTAGATCCATTATAATAGACCAATTTGGGAACGCCCGGGGGAGATCTAATCCGGTTGTGAAAGCATCCACCCCATGATCAAACGTGCGAGAGAAAAGGGCAGTGGAATATCGATGAGTTTCCTGGTTATTCGCAAATCCCGTGTTGCGATATCCGAGGTGCATGATGATTTATTTCAGCGAGCTTGAGAAACTGGCTGCCTACGATGCCAAGGGTGAATATCTGGGCCGCTTGGTCGATCTCGGCATTGATCCGAACCAGAATCCGCTTCGGGTCGCACTCTACCTGGTTCGAATGCCGAAGAAGAGACTATTGTGCATAACCCACGAGCAAATTCAATCTATCTCGGTGCGCGCTGTTCAGGCCAATGTCCCGGGAGAGGAGATTCGCTCATACACTCCGGATGAGGGGGTAATCCGGATCCGGAAAGACGTGCTGGATCAGCAGATCATCGACGTGAACAACCAAAAGGTCGTGCGCGTAAACGATGTGGATTTTGACATCCAGCCCAGCGAAAGGCACACGCACCTGCGCATTGTGGCCGTCAATGTGGGGTGGGCGGCGGCCGTCCGGCGCCTGCTGCAAGGATTGTTCGCCAAGCATACGATTCGCCTGCTTTCCAACCTCTTTCCATCCAAGACGATTCCCTGGGAGTTCGTCAATCTGATTGAACCGGATCCGGCCCGTCGCCTCAAGCTGCGCATCACCTATCACCGGCTTGCCGAACTTCATCCGGCGGACCTGGCCGACATTCTCGAGGAATTGAGTCGAGACGAGCAGAAGTCGGTGATCGAGTCCCTGGACAACGAAACGGCGGCCCAGGCCGTCTCGGAAATTCCAACCCGGATGCAGGTGGCTTTGCTGGAGAGCATCCCCGCGGGTCGAGCTGCCGACATCGTGGAAGAAATGCCGCCCGATGAAGCCGCCGATGTCCTGCAAGAACTTCCTCCCAAGACTTCCGCAGAACTGCTGGCCAACATGGAAGAAGAGGAGGCAGAAGAAGTTCGCGACCTGCTGGGTTTTGAGGAGAATACGGCCGGGGGCCTCATGACCACGGACTTCATCGCGCTGGAGGACTCCGGTACCGTGGGGAGCGCCATTGCCGCCTTCAAAACCTTTGAAGGTCCCATCGAGTCCGTCCATGCTGTTTACCTGGTAAACGGCGAATTCGTGCTGACGGGCGTCGTTCCCCTGGCCCACCTGCTGCTAGCCGAACCCAGCATCCCTCTGAAAGAAATTTCCACGGACCCGGTCATCTCCGTCCGCTCTCATAAAGACGGGAAAACGGTTGTGAATCTATTCCACAAATACAACCTCCTCTCTCTCGCCGTCGTGGACGACGATGGGCGACTGCTGGGAGTCGTTACGGCGGACGACGTTCTCGAACTGGTGGTCACGCGCAAGTAATCCTTGCATCACCTGTGAGCATTCATGAATCCGACCCGTTTTCAGCGCTTTCGCACCAATTTCCTGATTTTCCTGAGCGTGCTCGGGCCCGGCATTATCACGGCCAATGTGAATAACGACGCCGGTGGGATTTACACCTACTCGGTGGCTGGAGCGCAGTTTGGCTATACGCTGCTGTGGACGCTTGTTCCAATTACAGTGGCTCTGGTGGTGGTCCAGGAAATGGTGGCCCGCATGGGCGTGGTCACCGGAAAAGGGTTGGCCGATCTGATCCGGGAAGAATACGGCTTTCGGACGACTTTTTTCCTGATGGCGTTGTTGCTGATCACCAACCTGGGAAACACGATCGCCGAGTTTGCCGGATTGGCCTCGGGGATGTCCATTTTTGGTGTCAGCCGCTACATCGCGGTGCCCCTGGGAGCGCTGCTGGTCTGGGCGCTGGTCATCAAAGGGACGTACCGGATGGTGGAGAAGGTCTTTCTTGTGGCCTGCGTCTTTTATGGCGCTTATTTGATCTCAGGATTTCTGGCGCACCCGGATTGGAAAACGGCCATGAGCAGCGCCGCAGTACCTTCTCTGCGCTTTGATTCCGCCTATCTTTACATGATCATCGGCCTGGTGGGCGCAACCGTGGCTCCCTGGATGCAGTTTTACCTGCAGTCCGGGGTGGTGGAAAAAGGCGTTAAACTGGAACATTACAGGCAATCCCGCTGGGACGTCATCATCGGTTGCATCATCGCGGACGTGGTGGTTTTTTTTGTCATCGTGGCTTGCGCCGCCACCATTTATGTAAGCGGCCAACGTCAGATCGCCGATGCCGGAGACGCGGCCCTGGCCTTGGCCCCGCTGGCGGGTCCATTCGCCAGCACGCTGTTCGCCTTTGGCCTGATCAACGCTTCCCTGTTTGCCGCCTGTATTTTGCCGCTGGCAACCGCCTACTCTGTCTGCGAGGGTTTAGGTTTGGAGTCGGGGATCAACAAACGAGTGCACGAGGCCCCCGGGTTCTACTCGCTTTATACCGGGCTGATCTTTTTGGGGGCGGTGGCGGTGGTGCTTCTGAGCGAAAGCAGGCAAATATCCATCATCCTGCTTTCCCAGGTGGCCAACGGCATCGTCCTGCCCTTCGTTTTGATCTTCATGCTGCGGCTGGCCAACCGCGAGGACTTGATGGGCGAATATCGCAACACCCGGCTCTTCAATGTGATTGCCTGGATCACCTGCGTGGTCATGATTGCTCTGACGCTGCTCCTGGTCATCAGTGCTTTCTTCCCTCAATACACGCCAAAGTAAACCGCTTCCCTTGCCTTCGCCCGTCCGGCGTGTTATCGTACCTGCGCTGTTCTAGGAATGTCCCGGCAGGAGGAGTTATGGAGACGCAGGTTCAGGATCGCGTGATCCGGCGGATTGGGTTTACGGCCTCGCAATGGCAGATGATCATCGCCATGAGCGCTGCAATCGGCCTGCGTATGCTCGGGCTTTTCCTGGTGTTGCCCGTCTTTACACTCTACGGGCAGCAGTTTACGGATTCCAACTTCCTCATCGGCCTTGCCTTTGGCGGCTACGGTCTTACCATGGCCATCGTCCAGTACCCTTTCGGCCGCCTATCGGACCGCTACGGCCGCAAAAGAATCCTGATTATCGGCATGTTGTTGTTCAGCGCCGGGGCCATCCTCGCCGCGATGCCTCCCAGCATCGAGTGGCTCATTGCAGCCCGCTTCCTGCAAGGACTGGGGGGGATCACCTCGGTTTCCTTTGCTCTAATCGCCGACGTGGTGCAGGAGGAGAGGCGAAGCATGGCGATGGCTTTCCTGGGCATCCCGATCGGTCTTTCCTTCGCGATCGGGGTCCTCCTGGGACCGATTTTCGCCAGTCTCTGGGGGTATGCTTCCCTGTTCTGGATCACCGGTGTGGCCGGTTTGCTGAGCACGCTGCATATCATCCTCGTGGTCCGGGAGCCGGAGCGCCACATCCGATCTGCAGCAGCGCCCTGGACTCCAAACGGGGAAATTCTGAAGCTGAACGCCTGCGGTTTTCTTATGAATTTCTTCATGACCTCGTTTTTCTTCTACTTTCCCCTCATGGTCGGCCGGTATCTTTCCCTGAGGGAGTACTATATGGCCCTGGGACCGATGGTGATCATGGCCGGGGTCTCCATGTTTGCCGCCTCGCGGATCGCCGACCGGGGAGCCAGCAAAGCAGTGAGCTTCGCTTCCTTTTCCATCCTCCTGTTCAGTGCGCTCGTTCTTTTCCAGCATGACCAGGGGGTTCTGTCGTCCCATCCCCTGGCGTGGATGATCGTCGGCGGGATCCTGTTCTTCATGGGATTTTCCGGATTGGAGCCGGTCCTACCTGCTTTGGTGAGCAGACTCGCCCGGCGGGAAACGTATGGCGCCAGTCTCGGGAGCTTCAACACGATTCAGTTTCTCGGAAACTTCGCCGGAGGGGCGATAGCCGGCTACCTGGGGCACTTCAGCCGCGGTTACGCCATGGGCGTTCTGGTTCTTGCGGCGGCTCTGGGAATGCTGATGATCTCTCGCCTGCAAGCCCAGTAGGCGCTTTTCCCCCGACGACCAGCTAATGCCGTTCCAGCTATTTTGCCCTAAGACAGCAGGCAACGTGCCGGGCCAAGGAACGAGCATAACGAGGCGCGAGCCCCGAGCTGACCGAGGCGTACTGAGGGAGTACGCCGCAGGGAGAGCGAGGGATCGCGCCCAGAGGGCACCCGGAAGTTAGGCGAAGTTAATTGGACCGGCACTAATTCATCATCCCTTGCAATCTAGCAAGGTGAATAGCGGCCAACTTGTAGCCGGGCTCGATTTCCAGCGCTTTGCGGAATTCCGCGGTCGCTTCTAGATATTTGTGCTGGAGGAGGTAGATGCGCCCCAGGTTGCAATGGGGGTAATGATAGGCCTCGTAGTTCTTGGCCGTCATGGCCTGCTTGAGATATGGGATGGCTTCCTCCAGGCGTCCTTGCTGGATGTAGTAAGCCCCGATGTCGTTCCACGGGTTGCCGAATTCAGGGTCCAGTTCGATGGCCTGAAAGCACCGCTTGATGGCTTCTTCCAGATTGCCCTGGTGGCTGTAGGCCCACCCCAGGAAGGTGTAGGCCTGGGCGCTGGGCTCGATTTCGAGCGACTTCTTGTAAAGATCAATCGCCTCCTCGATCTCACCCCTTATGTGGAACTCGTAAGCGTCCTCCAGATATTCTCTGGCCAGCGGATTCATATGGATCCCCCTCTCCACGTTCCCTCGATTGTTTATAGCGGTTCGGCCGCCCGAAGACAAGGGTCGCTGCGGAACACCCGCGGGGCGGGTACCCGGAAGCGAAAGGCGGGGGGCAGTCCCCTTGCTATAGATTCCCAAAGAGAGGGGGATGGGCAAGGGGAGTCGGGGATTAGCGGATGGGAGCAACGAGGAGGATCAGGAGGTCCCACAGGCTGTGGGAAATAATCCCGGGAATGACTGAGCCGTATCGTAGGTAAACGAGTCCCCAGAAAAGCCCCGCCAGCAGGGCCGCCATGGCGAGCATGAAATTGCCCGAGAGAGCGTGCAGCGCTCCGTAAATGACTGTGGCGGAGAGCCACCCCTGCCAGGGACCCAGGCGCTGAGCCAGCGTTCTCTGCACAAAGCCCTTCCAGAAGATCTCTTCGGCGGGACCGATGACGGCGGCCAGCAGCAGGCCGACAATCAGGGGTGAGCCGCCCCCCAAGGTTTCATAGATCGTTCCGACCTGCCCCGTGGCGAACGGAAGAATCCAGCCCGAGACCAGGTGCCCGGTCCAAAAAATTCCGTACAGGACCAGGGCCGAAAGGATTCCGATGGGGACAAACGAGGTCTTCCAGTGGAAGATCTCTGCCAAGTTCTTGCGGTTCCAGACCAGGGAACAAACGGCCAGAGTGCTGCTGGCCACGCTCATTTCGAGCCAGAAGTTCAGGGGCTTCCAGCGGAAAATGATCCACCAGAAGACCAGGGCCAGGCTCAGCGCGGCGACCACCCTGGGGTCGAGTTTGGTGGCAACCTTTGTCTCCATCTTTGCCCTTTCCTTGGCAACGGCGGGTCATTCTAAACAAGGCGCCTGGTGGGGTCAACGATAATGGTGCATCTTGCACCCACCCCCATCTTGTGAATCCATAGCGAGGGGACTGCCTCCTGCCCTTCGCTTCACGCCTCCCGCAGCGACCCTTTTCGGGGCGCCGGGTACCCATTCTATGGGTGCGGGACCCCTCCGCTACCGCCACGTTAAGTGCTCAGCTATCTGCAAGCATATGCTCCGCAGGGCGACTTGGCCCTAGCCCGAAATTCTCCGCTGGCGTCGTCCCGCACGGGCCTGCGGGTGGCGCCGGGGAAGCCTCCGCAGAGCCGCGCGAAAGTGGGACCCTCGTCAGGGTGACGGAGCGCGGATCGAGGAGGCAACCCGGGTACCCGCCGGGCGGGTGTCAGGACCCGCGGGCCAACAGTACCGGGTACCCGCAGAGCGGGTGCCCAAGGGCGCCCCGGTCCCTCTTTTCTCTGAAGCTGCAAAAACTGATGGACGCGGGCTAGTAGTGGTGCAGCAGCCAATAGACGACCCAGCCGGTGCCCGCCACGTAAAGCCAGATGGGCAGCGCCACGCGGGCGATGCGCTTGTGACGGGCAAAGTCCGAACGCAGAGCCCGGAATAGAGCCAGCAGGACCAGGGGAACCAGCGTGATCGCCAGCACGCTGTGGGATCCCAGGATCGCCAGGTAAAGAAGGCGGACTGCCCCCTGGCCACGGAAGGGAGTGGTGGCGGCCAGGGCCCAACGGGTGAGGTAAACGATCAGGAATGAGGCGGCCAGGGTCGCGGCGCCCATCATGCAGAGCTTGTGGCGGGGCACGTTGTGGCGGCGGATGAAGGCAAAGCCGAGAAGGGCGAGAAGGCCGCTGCCCAGGATCAGCACGGCGCCCAGGGCCGGGAGAGTTTCGATGAGCGCGGTCATGGCCTCTTGTTCAGGGGTTGGAGTCCAGAATCATGGCCAGGAAAAGCAGTCCCATGTAAGGAATCGAATACGCGAAGAGACGGCGGGCGGGGAGGCCGCTTTCTGTTTTCCGTAGCACCGCGATGGACAACCCGAGGAAGATCAGGCCCAGCACGGCCGCGCTGACCAGATAAAGAAGGCCCGCCGCCCGCAAAGGGTAGAGCAGCAGCGTGGCCAAGATCAGAGTGGAGGTGTATATGAGGATCTGGCGCTTGGTTCGGGTTTCCCCCCAGGCTACGCTGGCGATGGGAATGCCGGCCCGGGCGTAGTCCGCCTTCCGGTACAGCGTGAGCGCCCAGAAGTGAGGGGGCTGCCAGAGAAACAGGATCGCGAACAGAACGACCGCCACGACGCCCACATCTCCGGTGACCGCAGCCCAGCCGATGACCGGAGGCACGGCCCCCGGAACCCCCCCGATCACCGTGCACAACGGCGTGGAGCGTTTAAGCCAGGCGGTGTAGACCCCCACGTAAAATAAGATGGCCCCCAGGGCGAGCACGGCGCTGAGCAGGTTCACCCGCCAGGCCAGCAGCACAAAGGAAAGCACGCCCAGGCCGATGCCGAACAGGAGGGCGTGATCGGGGCGTATGCGCCCGGTTGGCAGGGGGCGGCGGTTGGTGCGGCTCATCAACGCATCGATGTCACGGTCCACGTAGCCGTTGAGCACGGCGGCCGAAGCGGAAGCCAGTGCCGTTCCCAGGAGCGTGGCCAGCACCAGTCCCGCCGGGCCAGGTCCGGAACTGGCCATCCAGATCCCCCCGAGCGTGGTCAAGATGACCAGGGCGTTGATCTCGGGCTTGGTCATCGCGTAGTAGTCTTTTAGAATTTGCGCTTTCAATGCCGGGTCTCTCAGGGGAGTGCCCTCCTCAGATTGATTGCTGTTCTAAAACCAGCACTGGCGGTTTTAAGACGGCAGGCCTCAAGCATGCCGCGGAAAGGAAGACCATGGTGGCCAGGAGCGCCTCCGCATTGGCCAGATGAAGGACGGTCAAGAGCGGAGCAAGTCGGGAAGAGACCGCCAGTGCGCCCAGAAGGATCTGCACTCCGACCAGAACGGTGGCCACTGTGGGCAGCACGCTCAAAAACGGCTGCTCTCTGAGCGCGTCTCGCGCGCGCACCGCGGCCAGAAAAATCAACACTGCGACCAGGATGGCTCCGACACGGTGGCTGAAGTGGAAGACGGTCAGACCCTGCAGTGGAGGGATCACCTCGCCTTGACAGAGAGGGAGATCCGGGCAGGCCAAGCCGGCGCCGCTGTGGCGGACATAGGCGCCCAGGATCATCTCCAGGTAAAGTACCCCCGTGGCCGCCAGGGGCCAGAACGGCGGGGGCCGCCCCGGGTCGACTTCCAGCGCGCTGAAATCGCGGGCTGGCACCCCGGGTACCCTCTGGGTGACGGGTACCCGGCTCAGAATCAGCATAAGGGCCAGAATGACCAGGAGAGCGCTGCCCAGAGCCAGGTGCGCCGTGACGATTTCGACGGGGAGTTCCCCCAGCACGGTGACGGCTCCCAGGAGAACCTGGGCCAGCAACAGAAACAAAGCAACTCCCGCCGCAGCCCCGACTCCTGGGATCCGGCGGCGTCTGCGCCAGGCTGTCACGGCGGTGCTGAGAACCAGCAGACCCACCAGGGCTGCCAGGACCCTGTGGCCGTATTCAATGAGGACGGGGCCTTCGAGAGGCGGAATCAGTTGTCCTCGACAGAGAGGCCAGTCCGGGCAAGCCAGACCGGAGCCCGTGGCGCTCACGATGCCCCCCACCACCAGCAGGAGATAGGTCGACGCCAGGCTGATCCAGGAAAGCCGTTCCAGTGTCTTCATGAGCTTTACTGGCGCGGGTCTCCTCGCCTGTTCAAAAAAAGACAGGGTGAAACCCGGCCGCTCTCTCCCGCCCCGCCTGCGTACGTGCGGGATGGGACTGTTTCACTGCTTTATCTGCGCAGACCGCATAAAAAATTGAGGAGGTGGTGAACGATGCTGCAACTGCCACTTGCATTCCCCCTCGCGCAGATTATAATAGGTCACGTTTGCGTGTCCGTCCACCCGTATTTGCACATTTTTGGGCAAACCAATTAGGGACCATAGCTCGGGAGGTACTGTGACGAGGCTTCCGTGGTGACCCGGCAGAGGGATGCTCGGTTCCATTTCTTCCTCTTTGCCGCGGCGATTCTCGCCCTCTTGTCCGCCGCTCCCGCCCTGGCCCAGGAGGCCGGCAAGGAGGTCGCCTACCGGGCCTTCCCCCTCATAGGCTCCCGCCTAGCAGTCTGGGCGGTAGCTCAAATTCATCTCAATTTTGCCGCTTTTATCCTCGGTGTCCCCGTCTTTGCCGTCATCATCGAAATCATGGGCTGGCGCACCAGTACTGCCCTGTTGGGCGGCCTGTTCCTCTTTATCCTGGTCGGTTTTTACCCCAAGTTCTGGTCGTACATGAGCGGCATTTTTTACTCAACCTTCTGGGTGTACGGGATCCTTTTTTTCCTGGAGACCTTCACGGTTTACCTCTGGTACTACGGGTGGGAGTGGCTCAGCGGAGCGAAGAAGTGGATCCACGTTTGCCTCGGGGTCCTTTCGAACCTCTTTGGTACCGCGATCCTCTTCGTGGCCAATGCCTGGGTTACTTTTATGGTTTCTCCCGGAGGGATTGACGAGGCGGGAAATTTAAAAAGTCTCTGGGGGGCCATTAACAACTTCACCTGGATGCCCATCAACATTCATAGAATCATCGCCAATATTGTTTTTGGAGGCACCATTGCGGCCGCTTACGCGGCTTTCCGTTTCCTGTCGGCCAGCTCCGATGAGGAGCGGGCCCGTTACGACTGGATGGGGTACATCGGCAACTTCGTGGCGATCTCCGCCTTCATCGTGCTCCCCTTCGCCGGCTACTGGCTGGGACGCGAAATCTACGCATTTAATCAGACCATGGGCATCACCATGATGGGCGGGTTCCTTTCCTGGCTCTGGATCATCCAGGCGATCCTGATCGGCGTGCTCTTCATCGGCTCCAACTACTACCTCTGGCTGGGAATGGAGCGGATCCCCGGATCTGAGCGCTACCGCAAGTACATCCCGTACCTCCTCATGGTGATCGCCGCGGGGTTCATCGTGTGGGCGACTCCCAGAAGCATGGTCATTACCCTTCAGGAAGCGCGCGCTATGGGGGGAACCCACCATCCGCTGCTCGGCCTCCTGGGCGTCATGTCCGCCAAGAACACCGCGGTGAACCTCATGATCCTCACCACGTTCCTGTCGTTCCTGCTCTACCGCCGCGCCAACCGGATCTCCACCAAGCCCTGGGTCGGCACTGGCATGGCCGCCCAGTGGGCGACTTTCGGGCTGGCGGCGGCCGTCGTCACCTTTTTCGGAGTCTACGGATACTTCGTGGAATCCATCGTGCGCATCGGCTTCTCGGTTTACCAGGTACTGTCCGTGCTGGGGGCTATCGTGCTCGTCATGGCTATCGATATCCCCATGTTTCGGGGTGCCAGGTCCACCGGGACCATCCGCTGGGGCCAGATTGCCCCGCGCTCCCAATATATATTGATCCTGCTGGCCGTGACCTTTACATGGCTTATGGGTCTCATGGGCTTTGCCCGCTCCGCGATTCGACAGCACTGGCATGTTTACGGCGTGATCCGCGACACTTCCCCTGATGCGGTAACCCCCGCCTTGGGATACGCAGCAAACGTGATCACGTTGGTTACTATTGTCTTCCTTTTACTCGTGATGTTCATCTTTTGGCTGGGCGGCCTTGGTGAGAAGGGGAAGGAGAAAACCCACGGAGCGGTTGCCCCGGCTGTCGCCGCTGGTTCCGGGGATCGGAAATAGATGCGCCTGCCAATCGTTGTAAAAATCAGTGTGTTTGCCCTGGCTGTAATGGGGGTGTACACATACTATGCGAACTCCATCCCCCAGATTCAGTCCAAGCCCCCCGAGGAGCTCTCCCTGGAAGGAGGGAACGTGACTCAGGAGCAGCTCATCAAGGCGGGTGAGGAGATCTTCAAAGGGAAAGGTACCTGCGAGGTCTGCCATCGGATCGGCCAGGCAGGGGCGCGGGCTCCGGATCTGGCCGGCATGGGAGCGCGGGCGGTCAAACGGAAGCCCGGTCTTAGCGCGAAAGCCTACCTGATTGAGTCTCTCCTGGACCCCGGGGTTTACCTGGTGGAAGGGTATCCCAACATCATGCCCAAGGTAGACAAGCCCCCCATTGCTCTAAACCGCTCCGAACTGTGGGCCGTCACGGCCTTCCTGGAGTCCCTGGGTGGCACGGTGGACGTGGCGCTGGACGACATCCCGAAATCTGCAGGGGCCGGCGCCGCGGGTGGGGGAGCTCAGGTGGCGGAGCTGAAGCTGCCGGGCGACCCCAAGGCCGGGCAAGCAGTCTTTACTGGCAAGGGGGCTTGCGTGGCCTGCCATAAGGCTGGTTCCATAGGTGCTTCTCCCGTGGGGCCTGACCTCTCACAGATCGCTAGGATCCAGACACCTGATTACATTATGGCGAAGATTCTCGACCCGGCCGCAATGGGGACTGTGGCTGGATTTCCTCCCAAGGTAATGCCCCAGACGATTGGCCAGACCCTCACCGCGAAAGAGTACGTGGATCTCGTGTCGTTTCTCCTGACCCTCAAGGGCAGCAGCGCTACTCCGGCCCCGCAGGGCAAAAAGTAATTTATGATTCGATCGAAGTTTTTCCAAGCAATTCTCGTTCTGGTTTTGGCTTTTGCGTTTTTCCGCTATGGGATCCGCCCGCCGGCCCCTTGGAGCGTGGTCTACCTGTACATGGGCATCGTGCTTCTGGCAGTCTTGGTCTACATCTCCTCGGACTCGGATTCCTGGCGGGCCTTCCTGCGACCCATCCATTTGGTTCTGGTCGATGACGAGAAGCGTCCCATCCGGCTGCTGCTCATGGTTCTCTTGCCTCTCTTTCTAGGGTACTACGCATACTCCCAGGCTGCCGCCAAGGTGGAGGCTCCTCCCGAGCTGCGGGCGGTTCACCCTGCACCCGCTTCGTCCATTTCTTTCCGCGGGAAGACAATTGACGTCCAGGGGTTCGAGAATCCCCTCCGGAAGGACGCTGCCAACCTCCGGAAGTACGTGGACGAAGGAGGGGAGATTTACGTTAAGAACTGCATGTTCTGTCACGGCGACAACTTGGACGGCGAGGGGCCATTTGCCCACGCTTTTAGCCCTCCCCCGGCCATTTTTACCGACCCAGGCACCATTGCCATGCTCCAGGAGGCATACCTGTTCTGGCGGATCGCGAAAGGGGGACCGGGCTGGCCAAAAGAGTCCACCCCATGGAATTCGGTCATGCCGGCCTGGGAGGATCGCCTGACGGAGGAGGATATCTGGAAGGTCATCATGTACCTTTATGACGCCACTGGATTCCAACCCCGTCGCTGGGAGGCAAATGCTGCACTGATTCCCTTTCCCTCCCAGGGGGAGAGTGCGGGGAAAGCTGTGGCCGCTCGGGTACCCTCGTCTTCCCTCCGTTCCCGGCGAGCGGAAAGGGGGCTGTGGAGTCCCGCCCTGGCAGAAGCGCAGCAGAGGGGGGACATGAATGCAGGCAAGGCAGTCTACGGAAAGAAGTGCGCCATTTGTCACGGGGAAAAGGGAGATGGGAACGGACCTGGAGCGTCCGACTTAGTCATCACAGCGCGGATGCCAGGAACCTCCATGCCTCCCTGGAAGGGGCTTCCGGAAAAAGACCGCT
Source organism: Candidatus Tectimicrobiota bacterium (assembly GCA_016193065.1). Taxonomy (GTDB): domain Bacteria; phylum JACPSX01; class JACPSX01; order JACPSX01; family JACPSX01; genus JACPSX01. The sequence goes on from JACPSX010000166.1 coordinate 14,744, forward strand.
GGAATCTGGTGGCGTACATAAAGACTTTTACCCCGGACTTGTTTAAGGGGACGCCGAAGGTGTTGGATCTCCCGAAGGAAGTCCCGCCTTCCAAAGAGTCTATCGTTCGTGGGAAAGAAATGTACGAGGCCATCGAGTGCAACAAGTGCCACGGCCGTGCGGGCCGGGCAGATGGACCCTCGGCTCCGGAACTCAAGGATGATTGGGAGCAGCCGATCCGTCCGGCCGATCTGACCAAACCCTGGAACTTCCGCGGCGGTGAAAGTAAGAAAGAAATCGCTACCCGTCTGGCCACTGGTCTCGCGGGCACTCCGATGCCAAGCTTCCTGGACAGCGTGGAGAAGCCCGAGGACATCTGGCACCTGGCAAATTACGTCAAGTCTCTGGCGCCGGACAAACCCAACTATGCCACCTTCCTAAGGGTGAAAAAAGTGGAGGGGGAAATTCCCGCTGATCCCGGTGCGCCGTTCTGGAGTCAGCAGGCCCCGTCCAATTTTCCCTTGGCGGGGCAGGTGATCGTGGACATGAGGAATTTCAACCCGTCCATTGACATGATCACAGTGAAGGCGGTTTATTCTAGCCGGGAAATTGCAATTCATCTGACCTGGAATGATCCCACAGGCTCCCGACCGGACCCGGCCGCAAAGACCTTTGCCGATCAGGTGGTCCTCCAGTTTCCGGTCAAGCTTTCCGAGGGCAACGAGCGTCCCTATGTCCTCATGGGCGATGGCTCGAACCCGGTCTACCTTCTGCGCTGGAGTAGCGATGGCGGAGTGGGGGAGGCCAACGCCACAGCAATCAGCAATCTCACCCCGCAGCCCGCTCAGGCAGTGGAGGCGAAAGGGACGGGGGTTTTTGCGGACGGCCAATATCGCCTCGTGATCAAGCGCCCCTTGCAGACGCCCGATCCTAACGATCTGCAGTTTCCGGTGGGTAAATTCTTTCCAGTTGCCTTCATGGCCTGGGACGGCGGGGCCGGGGAGACCGGAAGTGACATGTCCTTTTCTTCGTGGTATTATTCCGTACTTGAAGAGCCAAGCTCGAAACGACCGTATGTGATTCCGCCCGTGGTGGTCCTTGTGTCCGTGGCAGCGGAGCTCTTGATCGTTCGCCGCGCGCAACGGAAGGCCCGGGGGAGCGTGAATTAAGGAGGAACAGGTCAATGCAACGAGTGCTCAGGTGGTTTTTCATTGCTGGTGTTCTGGCATTGTCGCTTCCTTTCTTGGCGGGAATCTCCCCGGAAGTGAACGCGCAGAGCAGTGGAAGCATTGTTGGGGAAGTGAAGTACAACGGAACCCCACCCGCCCCGAAGGTGATCAAGGTGAACAAGGACAACCAGGCTTGCGGGAATGAGAAGACCTCTGAGGAACTGGTGGTCGGGGCGAACAAGGGGATCCAGTGGGCCGTGGTGTCCGTAGTAGGGGCCAAGGGTCCGGCGCCGAAGCCTGCTCAGAAGCCGACTCTGGATCAGAAAGGATGTCACTTCCAGCCCCACGTCCTGCTGGCGCCGGTCGGGGTCGGGATCGATATCCTGAACTCCGACGGGATCCTCCACAATATCCACACGTTCTCGAAGGCCAACCCTTCCTTTAACAAGGCCCAGCCGAAATTCAAGAAGGTAATTACCGAGAAGTTTGACAAACCCGAGGTCGTCAAGATCCGGTGCGACGCCCATAGCTGGATGTCCGGATGGGTCGTGGTCCAGGAGCACCCCTTCTATGCGGTAAGCGATGCGAATGGGTCGTTCAAAATCGACAACGTCCCGCCCGGAAAGCACAAGCTCGAGTTGTGGCACGAGACTCTGGGCAAAGTCGCGAAGGACGTCGAGGTCAAGGCGGGCGCTCCAACCAAAGTTACCTTTGAGCTGACCAAGAAATAATTCGGAAGAACCCGACGGGCCGTAGAATCTTGAGGGGGTTGCCATGCGTCTGGTGATATTCCATAAGATCCTGATCGGGACGGCCGTCCTTTTTGGGCTGGGCTTCTCCGGATGGGAATTCTTAAGCTACAGGCGCACGGGCCATGTGGAGGACCTGGTTATCTCCGTGTCTGCCGTGATGATTTCCGCGGCCTTGGGGTACTATCTGAGGAACCTGAAACGGTTTTTGGCGTTGCCTTAAGAAGCGCGGGTCTCCCGGCAGGACGGTCCGGCAAACCCCTGAATTAAATTGACAGGGTGGGATCGCAACGCTACCATTGCCATTTTGATGGGCTGAGCAGACCCAGAAAGGGACAGCGAAGCCGGCATTTGGGATACGGCCGGCCTAGCCGTCTGCACGGTATGATCCGGAGCGCGAGGTTCCGGATCGGATTTTCCTCGAAAGAAAAGCAGTCATAGAGGTCTTAAGAGGGGGATACCTCGATGATGAGCTGGCTTCCGGAAAACGTCTCGTCCTACGGCGGGGCGGTCGATTCTCTATTTTACCTCGTCTACTACATCACCGGTGCAGTGTTTTTCCTGGTCATGGGGTTAATGATCTTCTTCCTGGTGAAGTACCGCCACCGGGAAGGCCGGCGGGCCAGGTACAGCCACGGGAACAACACGCTGGAGATCCTCTGGACTGTCGTTCCGGCTCTGATCCTGGTGGTGCTGACGGCATTGAGCGTGCCTACCTGGGCGAAAATCAAGAGTCACATCCCGCCGACCGACCTCACGATCCAGGTCATTGGGAAGCAATTTAACTGGGAGGTCACGTACGCCGGTCCGGACGGCAAGTTCGGCACCGAGGACGACAGGACCTTCGACAACGAGATGCATGTCCCTGTAAACGCGCCCGTAAAAGTCGTCCTTCTTTCCAAGGACGTGATCCACAGTCTCTTCCTGCCGAACCTCCGTTTCAAGCAGGACGCGGTGCCTGGACGGGAAATCCCCCAGTGGTTCCAGGCCACCAAGACGGGGAAGTACGTGATCCCGTGCGCGGAGCTCTGCGGGTTCGGGCACTCCGGGATGCAGGGGTACCTCTACGTCCACACTGCGCAGGAGTACGAGCAGTGGGTGAAGGAACAGTGGCCCTCATCATGAATCAATCGGATTCCAGAAGGAGAACGGTGAGCGATGAGTGACTCGGTAGGGGCAGCAGTGGCTGTGCACGATACCCACACCGGCTATGAGCGTCTGGGCTTCGTGAGGACCTACATCTTTTCCACCGATCACAAGATGATCGGACGTCAATTCCTGTTCCTGGGCCTTTTTATGCTGGTCGTCGGCGGCTTTCTGGCCATGTTGATCCGTTGGGAGCTGGGCTGGCCGCAAACGCCCGTGCCGGGCTTCGGTTGGTTGTTCAAAGATACCGAAGGAGTCATTCCCCCCGAAGCCTACAACATGCTGTTCACCATGCACGCGACTCTTATGATCTTCTTCGTCGTGATGCCGATCATGGTGGGCTGCTTCGGGAACTTCCTGATCCCACTCATGATCGGAGCCCGCGACATGGCGTTTCCGAAGCTCAATATGCTGTCGTTCTGGACGGGGGCGGTGGGGGGCGTGATCATGCTGGCGGCCTTCTTCGTCCCCGGCGGCGCCGCGGCGTCCGGCTGGACGGCTTACGCGCCGCTGTCGGCGGTGACCGAGTACACGGGGGTCGACTGGGGGCAGAACCTGTGGTGCATCAGTCTGTTCGTTCTCGGCATCTCGTCCCTGATGGGAGCCATCAACTACATCACGACCGTCATCAACATGCGGGCTCCGGGGATGACGTTGTTCCGGTTGCCGCTGGTGATCTGGTCGCTTTTCATTACGGCCATCCTCTTGCTTTTCGCCCTGCCCGTGCTCACGTCCGCCGTGGTGATGCTTCTCTTCGACCGCCTGCTGGGGACCCACTGGTTCCTCCCGAAGGGCGGAGGGGAACCACTCCTCTGGCAGCACCTCTTCTGGTTCTTCGGCCATCCGGAGGTCTACATCCTGGTTCTTCCGGCCATGGGCGTCACTTCCGAGGTTCTGTCCACCTTTTCCCGGAAGCCGATCTTCGGGTACCGCGCCATGGCCTACTCCATGATCGCCATCGCCTTCCTTTCCTGGATTGTCTGGGGACATCACATGTTCGTGAGCGGGATGAACCCGATGATCGGCATGTCCTTCATGCTCTCCACCATGGTGATTGCCGTTCCGTCGGCCATCAAGACGTTTAACTGGCTGGGGACTCTGTGGGGGGGATCGATCCGCTTCAAGACGCCGATGCTCCACGCCCTGGGGTTCGTATCGACCTTCGTCATCGGCGGACTCTCGGGCATCTGGATGGCCAACACGCCGGTGGATATCTTCATCCACGACACGTACTTCATCGTGGCCCATTTCCATTATGTGGTGGCGGGGATTATTTTTGCCATGTTTGCGTCCGTTACCTACTGGTTCCCGAAGATGTTCGGCCGCGTAATGAACGAAATGCTGGGCAAAATACACTTCGTCCTCACTTTCATCTTCTTCAACCTGACCTTCTTCCCCATGCACATCCTGGGCTTGGGCGGGATGATGAGAAGGATCTACGATCCGACCCAGTACGAGTTCTTGCAGGCGCTGCAGCCGATCAACCATTTCATGTCCATAAGCGCGCTTCTCCTGGGAGCCTCGCAGATTTTCTTCATCGCCAACTTCTTCTGGAGCCTCTTTGCCGGGAAGAAGGCCGAGGACAACCCCTGGAAGGCGAACACCCTGGAATGGTCCGCCCCGTCCCCTCCGCCCCACGGCAACTGGGCCGGCTCCCCCCCGACGGTCCATCGGGGTCCTTATGAGTACAGCTCCCCCGAGGTGGAGGAGGACTACTTCCCCCAGAATCGTCCCCACCCGGCGTTGACGGGTGCTGGATCTTCAGCGAGAGTGGGAGGTCACTAATACGAACGGATTCAATCCTGATCTGTTCCGCATCCCTCACCCCGACCCTCTCCCCTTAGGGGAGAGGGCAAGGGAGAGGGGGAATTGAAATGAGGAGGGAGTCAGCGGGATGAGTGAAGAGAAGGACGGAAACTTCCTCGGGCAGCGGAACCGGCGAACCGCGACGATCCTGATTGGGTGGATCGCGCTGCTGGCCTTTGCCTCGATTCTTGTGATCGTGATGAGGCACTAAGATGGCTACCGAGACTCGAATTCTGGAAGAGTTGGGAGAAACCAAGGACCTCCTGGACGACGTAGGCGGGGTGCCGCCGCGCTGGCCCCGGGGGGAAGAAGACGATCGATCCCCTTTTCGGGACTCCGAGCGGGGTTACCCCTCCCGCAATGCCAAACTCGGGATGGCCATGTTCCTGGGGGTGGAGACCATGTTCTTTGCCGGACTCATTGCCGCCTTCCTTTACTTGCGCCTGAACGCCTCGGAATGGCCTCCGGCCTCTCAGCCCCGTCTTCCAGTATTCGTCACCGGGATCAATACGCTGTTGCTCCTGGCCTCGGGCTTCACGATGTGGAGGGTCCAGGGCCCGGCCGCGCGCCAGGACTCGGGGAGGCCGGCCCGAGGGCTGGGGATGACGTTCCTCCTAGGAACCGTTTTCCTCGTTGTGCAGGGCTACGAGTGGGCGCGACTCGTCCGCTTCGGTCTTACCTTTTCTTCAGGAAGTTACGGGGCGACGTTTTACACGTTGATCGGGCTCCACGGCCTTCATGTCCTGGGTGCACTCACATGGCTTGCGGCGCTGCAACTGGCCGCAAAGAAGAAGCGCCTTGCTCCGCATCACCCGCGCGTGTTTCTGTGCGCGATGTACTGGTACTTCGTGGTGGCCCTATGGCCGGTCCTCTACGGGCTTGTGTATCTGGTGTGAGGAACAGAGTGTTTGTGAGGAGAACCTATCGTGAGTGACGTGATAACCATTGAGCCGCCCAAGACCATGGAGCAGGCGGAGTCCCCCCTTACCCCGGAGAGCTGGGGGAAGCTGGGGATGTGGGTCTTCCTGGCAGGGGACGCCATGGGCTTCGGCGTGCTGCTGGCCGGATACGGCGCCATGCGGGCGGCCAGTGCCGACTGGCCCAACCCTGCCAACCACCTGGGGATTCAGCTCACGGCCTTTATGACCTTCCTGTTGATCTGCAGTTCCGTCACCATGGTGAAGTCCCTGGAATCGATCAAGAAGGGATCGCGGAGCCGGATGAAGCTCTTCCTGTTCCTGACCATCCTGGGGGGGGCGACATTCCTGGGGCTGCAGGCTTACGAGTGGACTCATCTGATCGATCGCGGTCTCAATCTCTACGGGAATCCCTGGGGAGCCTCCCTGTTCGGGACCACCTTTTTCATCATCACGGGATTCCACGGCCTCCACGTGACGGCCGGGGTCATTTACCTCTCCTGCATTTTGGCCTATGCGTCGCGCCGCCAGGACCCGGCGCGCAACTACATGCTGGCGGAGATTGCGGGGCTCTACTGGCACTTTGTGGACCTGGTGTGGATCATGGTCTTTACATTCGTCTACCTGCTGTGAGGAAAAGACGGGGGAAACGATGGCGGAGCACAAAGACCCAAACTACATGGCGATCTTCTGGTGGCTGCTGGCCCTGACGATCACTGAACTGGGGGTGATTTTTCTCCCGGCGGCGAGGTGGGTGATTGTCGTCCTGCTCGTGGCGCTGGCGCTCTCCAAGGCCTCCCTCGTGGCCATGTATTTCATGCACCTGCGGTTCGAGCGCCGCACCCTGAGCTTGATTGCGGTGACCCCGCTTCTGTTGAGCGTCATTGTCTTGTCCCTTGTCAGTCTGGATCGCTCTCCAGTCCCGCGTCGAACCGTGGACGTGGTGGGGCCTGCACCCTCTGGGCAATGAGTTTTTAATCAGGAGACTTTGACACAGTCCTGCTGGCACCCCTCTTTCTCCGGCCACAGGGAGCAGTCCTGCACTTGGGTCTTCTCAGGGCCGAAGGCGGAGGTGAGAGCGGCCTTCCGGGCATCCAGTTGCACTTCCGCATCCGTTCCCGTTTGAGGGCACCGGAGCATCCGGCGGGCACGAAACCGCAGGAAGACTTCGATGACCACGGGAACCAGAACGTACAGAACCCCGAGGGCCACGATGGCGGCTGCGACCAGCAATGGAGCTTTCATGTTTTTCCTCCTTACCGGGGAGGGTTCCCGGGCTTCCTCCCCGGGGCCTATTGTGGGCGGAATGTTCCGGGAAACCATAGTCTAAATCCCTCAAAATGATGGATTATTTTCTCCAAAAATCGGGGGCCCACGCCCAGGATGGGGGTACCCGTCCTATGAGTGCGACTCCCGAACGCCTTGCGGCGAGGCAAGGGGGACCGGGGTGCCCCTTGGGGTTCCAGTACTGTTGGCCTGCGGGTCCTGTCGCCGGGTCGCCTCCTCGATCCGCGCTCCGTCACCCTGACGAGGGTCCCACTTTTGCGCGGCTCTGCGGAGGCTTTCCCGGCGCCACCCGCAGGCCCGTGCGGGGCGAACCCGGTCTTTATCGGCAGGAGGCTGCCCGTCCCGCCCTGAGCGCAACTGCCGGGAGCAGCGGGGGAACCCCCCGAGGCCCGCGCCGGATGAAAGCCGGAACTGACCGCAGGGAATTCCGGAAGGTTCATCCAGGCGCGGGCCCGTAAGGGTCCGCTGCGTGAGGCGTGAAGCGAAGGGTGGCAGGGCAGCCTCACCACTATACTCTCGCAAAAGTGGGGGTGGGCAAGGAGGTGGTTTCTGCGTTGACAACCTACCGGTGGGGCAGTATACAGAGAGTGTTTTGCGGCCCATAGGAAGTTTACGAAGGGCATTCACTTCAGCAGGTTAGAGTGAGGACTCGAGTTTACAGGAGGAGGGGGTGCGGGTGTACAAGCATATCTATGTGCCGGTAGATAACTCGGAATATTCCAACCGCGCCATGGAGATGGCCCTGGCGCTGGGTGAGGCCTTTGGCGCGAAATTGACCGGGTGTCACGTTTATGCGGCCCGGCTTCACGACTACCGCTTCAAGCAGATGGAGTATACCCTCCCGGAGGAGTATAAGGACGAGCAGGAACTGGAGCGCCAGAGAAAGATCCATGACTCCCTGATCACCATGGGACTCCAGCTCATCTCCGAGAGCTATTTGGACGTCATGGCCCGCAAGGCGGCGGCCAAGGGGCTATTCTTCGAACCAAAGCTGATCGACGGCAAGCACTACAAGGTGCTGGTTGAGGACGTCCGGAACTCGAATTACGACCTGGTGGTCATGGGGGCCGTCGGCATGGGGGCGGTTCGTGAC
>JACPSX010000037.1 GCA_016193065.1 Candidatus Tectimicrobiota bacterium
GCCTGCACAGCAAGGACGGAGAGAAACTGGAAATTGCCAGCGAGGTGGAGGCCCGGGCCATCGTCGAGGATCTGCGTCGCTACCCGGCCCTCGTGCGCGAAATCCAGCAGCGCGAGCGGCGCCGCAACCCTGTCCCCCCGTTCACCACGAGCACACTCCAGCAGGAAGCGGCCCGGCAACTGCGCTTCTCGGCCAAAAGAACCATGGCCGTCGCCCAGCGCCTCTATGAGGGGGTAGACGTCGGGCAAGAAGGCCCCGTGGGCCTCATTACCTACATGCGAACGGACTCCGTGCGCTTGGCCGCGGAGGCGCAGGCCGAGGCCCGCGACTACGTGGCGCAGAGGATCGGCGCGGAATTTCTGCCCGAGGCTCCCCCTCAGTACCGCAGCAAGAAAGGCGCCCAGGAAGCCCACGAGGCCATTCGACCCACCTCCGTGTGGCGTCACCCCGAGGACCTGTCCCCCTTTCTGGAAAAAGACGACCTGGCCCTGTACCGCCTCATCTGGAATCGCTACGTGGCAAGCCAGATGGCTCCGGCGGTGCTCGACATGACCACCGTGATCATAGAGGCCGGGCCCTACGAGCTGCGCGCCACGGGATCCGTCGTCAAGTTTGCAGGCTTCATGCAACTCTACATCGAGGGGAGGGACGAAGAAGCCCAGCCTCCCGGCGCCAACGGGGAGGAAGAGGGTGAGGGGATCCTTTTTCCCCCCTTGCGCCAGGGGGAAAACCTCGGTCTCCTGGAGGTCACTCCTTCTCAGCACTTCACCCAGCCCCCGCCGCGCTACACGGAAGCCTCGCTGGTCAAAGAACTCGAGCAGAAAGCCATCGGCAGGCCCAGCACCTATGCGCTCATCATGAGCACGATCCGGGACCGCCGTTACGTCATCGAGGAGAACCGCAAGTTCGTGCCCACCCAGCTCGGATTTCTGGTCAATGATCTTCTAGTTGAATATTTCCCCGATATTTTCGACGTGGAGTTTACGGCCCAAATGGAAGAACACCTGGACGAGATCGAGGAGGGGGGGAAAGACTGGCGGGAGACCCTCTCTGAATTTTACGCTCCATTTCGGGTCGACCTGGACAAAGCCGAGAGCAGGCTCGCCCACCTCAAGCGCGAAGGGGAGCAGACTTCAGAGACCTGCAATCGCTGCGGCAAACCCATGGTGATCCGCATGGGACGGTACGGGAAGTTCCTGGCCTGCTCCGGGTATCCAGAATGCCGCAACACCCGTCCGCTCGACGGCAAAAAGGAGGAACCCGAGGAAGTCGTGCAGAGCGATGAGATTTGCGACCAGTGCGGCTCTCCCATGGTCGTAAAGAACGGGAGGTTCGGGAAGTTCCTGGCCTGCTCCCGCTACCCCGAGTGCAAAGCCACCAAACCTCTGTCTACGGGGGTGCCCTGCCCCCAGCCCGGCTGCAGCGGCACCATCGTGGAGCGCCGCTCCAAGAGGGGGAGGATCTTCTATAGCTGCAGCACGTACCCCAACTGCGAGTACGCCCTCTGGGACCGCCCGATCCCCGAGGAATGCCCCCATTGTCACAACCCCTTCCTGGTCGAGAAGGTCCTGCGCAGCGGTGAGGTCACCACCCGCTGCCCCCGCAAAGGCTGCGGCTACCGCCGGGAGATGGTCGAGCAGCCTGTGTAAGTTCCTCCCACCGATCCCTTCCCCTGACCAAAACCTTTTCCCCTCTCCCCCGAATGGGGAGAGGGCTAGGGCAAGGGGTTTCTCGCCTGCAACAGAGAGATCACGCGGAAACGAGGACAATTGACATCATGATTTCATGGTGACATATTGTCATTGTTCCACAGGGGAATTTCTTATGAAGCGGACCCAAATTCAGCTTGACGAGCGGACCTACGAAGCCTTGCGACGGCAGGCATCTAAGAAAGGGTGCTCAATTTCCTCTCTGGCCTGTGATCTCCTCGCCCAGTCGATGGGAACCGGTAAAGCCAAGCGGCGACTCACCATCAAGGACTTTACCTTTATCGGGGCCGGGCGCTCCCGTCAGGACCGATTCTCACCGGTCTCCGAACGCCACGACGAAGCGCTGGAGGAAGCCTTGACGAAAGAGCATCACCGATGATCTTTCTGGACACCTCGGCCATCTATGCCATGGCCGACCGGGCGGACCCCCGGCAGGAACATGCCAAAGAACGGTTCCAGGCACTCCTCGACAGTAGTGAGGGAATTCTCACCCATAACTACGTGATAGTTGGGGCCATGGCTCTGATCCAGAGTCGGCTGGGTTTGGCGGCGGCGCTCAAACTGGCTCACGACTGTCGTGTCTTCGATATCGAGTGGGTGGACGAGGCGACTCACGAGGAGGCTGTTCGTCGCCTAGCCCGTCTGGGAAAACGGCGTGTGAGTCTCGTGGATCAGGTAAGCTTCCTGGCCATGCGGCGGCGAGGCATTCAGACCGTGCTGGCCTTTGACCCGGATTTCGAGAAAGAAGGTTTCCAGTTATTCCGCGGGCGTGGATGAATTTGCTCCTCACCCAGGGAACTCGCCCGGGCAGCCGAGAGATTCTCGAATGAATCGATTATAGGATCTTGCCAAATCTGGGAAAGAAGGCTTGCTGAAAAGGAAGGTGAGCTACGAAAGCAATTCAGGTGGAGCTTCCCGATAAGCTGGCCGCGGAGATCGAGACCTTCGTGAAGACGGGCTGGTTCAGCTCCGAGGCGGAGGTCGTCCGGGCGGCCCTTCTGGAGTTCGTTCGGCGCAATGGGGTGGACATGCTGGAAGGTCTCATGCGCGATGACATCCGCTGGGCGCTCTCCCAGAAGGGACAGGCCGCGTGAGGATCGTGGTCTGCGGCACCGGACCGATCTTCCATCTCCGCGAGGCAGGTCCTTGGAATTCCTGGCGAGGGCTAGTGAAGCCAGAGTCCCCCGGTGTTAGACATCTTGGAATTATCCGGCTGGATGCCGAGATGCAGGAGCTAGCCAGGTATTACCTCGATCGAGGGATCTTTTCGGCGGTTGCCCTGAACGATGCTTTGCATGCCGCCTGTGCCGTGGTTACGCGCCGGGATCTCCTGGTAAGCTGGAACTTTCGGCACTTGGTAAACCGTAGGCGCCGTGTTATGATTAATAACGCAAATGTATCACGGGGATATCCGACAATCGAGATCGTGGCACCCCCAGAAGTATGAGGAGGGAATCCGGGATGTTCGATTATCGATCGGTGGCGAAGCGGGCCGGTATCTCGGAACAGGACCTTGACCGTCTTTGTCGGGTCATCCGGAAGGATTTCCCCGACGACGAAATGATGTTCGAGCTCCATGCCCTCAGAGCGGCTCTTGCAATCGAGAGCGGCCAGATCACCCTGGAACAGGCGCTGAAGTCGGACGCTGACGCTGCATAGAGCAGGGTCTTCACAAATGCCCGTGACTTCCTTCTCGCCCATAATCACCCCAGCGGCGACCCAACCCCCTCGGCCCAGGACCGCGAACTGACCCAGGCGGTGAAGTCCGCCGCAGCGGCTGTGGGTATCCGATTCTTGGACCACCTGATCATCGGCGACGGCACTCCCTTCAGCTTCAAAACCTCCGGCCTTCTTTAGGCATCCCGAGCGCCAAACAGCGATAAGCTCGAGTCGAGTTAGACCCGCAAAAGACCTCGCTTGCGGAATGCACTTAGGATACATTTGAGATGGGCTCTGTTGGCTCAACCGAGATTCAGGAGACGACTCTATGGGGAAACAAATTTCCCTCCGGCTCCCGGAGCCATTGCTCAGGCGGGGAGTCTGTCCGGAGGACCGCAGGACCTTGGAGAGCGGCATCGGGAATATCTCCGAGATTTGATCTGTGACCGTCGCTAGAGTCCTCCTGCAGTTTGGCCTCCTCGTCTCCTCATTCTTTATGTAAACCGACACTATTTCCCAGCTCACAAAGACCGCACTCAGCGACTCCCCCTCACCTTCGTCCTCTCCCCCTTCCATGGGGAGAGGGTAAGGGGAACTGCCACCGGGCACAGAGTGGATATTCCAAACGGAGTTGCAACAAGTAGAAGGGAGTCCCCTTGCGCGGGAGGGGAGATCCTTGTAAGGTATAGATTTGGAGGCAAGGGAGAAAGTGGCTGTAAACGAGCTGATTGTTCTGGGAGGGGGGCTTGCCGGAAGCGAGGCGGCCTGGCAGGCGGCCAATCGAGGAGTTCCCGTGCGCCTCTATGAAATGCGGCCCGGGAAGATGACTCCAGCTCACAAAGGTCCCGAACTGGGGGAACTTGTCTGCAGTAATTCCCTGCGCTCCGACAATCTGGAAAACGCCGCGGGACTACTCAAGGAAGAAATGCGGCAGGCGGGCTCAATCATCCTCGCCATGGCCGATCGCCACCGGGTCCCGGCCGGTTCTGCACTGGCGGTGGATCGGGAGGAGTTTTCCCGGGAGATCACCCGGGCACTG
>JACPSX010000099.1 GCA_016193065.1 Candidatus Tectimicrobiota bacterium
GAAGCCATTGTTCTTGGAAAGACCGACCGTCAGGTCCACGTTGGTGGAGATGCCGTCAGCGGGGATGACTTTTTGCAGGAACCCGTCGCCGCTGCCCGCCTTGACGGCCAACAGCCCGCCCTCGAGGGCCGTTTCCAGGTACAGGTCCGCGTTGCCGGCCGAATCGAGCGACAGCCCGCCGCGCAGGGAGAGGGCCTTGTATTCGAACCGGCTGCCGTCGTCCGCGCCGATCAGAAGAATGGGGTCGCCTTCCGTGTCCTCGTTGCGAATCTCAAGAGATAATTCCCCACTGACGGAAGCGACACTCCCGGAGCCGCTCGATCCCTGCACCGTTTCGACGGGTGAACCGGGCCTCAGTGTAATGGCCACGCCGTCCGCAAAACTGAAGCTCCCCTCGACGGTCAGGTAGAGATTGTCGGCCAGCTCCAGACTTTCCCCCGCTTCTCCCGTGAGGTAAGGAAGAATCGCCAGCCCCGGAAGTCCGCCGCCGGCCGCAGGCACGGTGGCAAGGTGCACTCCCGCTTTGATCTCCACGTCGTCGTCATCAGTGGTATTCAGGATCGGCAGGTGAATGGCAAATTTCGGCTCGTCAGAGTCCGCGGCTTCACCCAGCAACTCTCTCAGGCTTTCGTCCAGCTCCTCCAGGTAAGCCGGAAGTCTCAGGGATAACGCCAGATCGAGCAGGATCTGCAGCAGGAACTCGTCCTGAAATTCTTCCGATCCCCAATCAAAAACGAGCTGGAAGACCCGGCCGGGATCCTGCAAGGCGTCGGCGAACTTCTTCCACACCAGTTCTCTTTTCTTGTGGGCGCTTGCCTCCTCGGTCTCCCCCTCGTAGGAAATCTCAACGACGCCGAAAATCTCCAGTAGATAGTTTACTCTCGAGTGGTGCGTTCTCAGATATTCCACGAGGAGATAGTTCACCAGCCGCTCGGAGATTCGGGCCGGAAACCCGAGGGCTTCCAGGGTGGGATCGAAAGGCTCGTTCTTGAGGTCCCCTATGGCATCGATCAGCTCGATGACGGCCGTTACCAGGTCCTCGTACAGGCCGGCATCCTCTCCGTCCCCGGAGATCGCCGCCAGGGATTCCTCCAGTTGCGTGATCCGGGCAGACAGATCCGCGATGGGCGCGGGGATCTCCTCGATCCGCCACCCCATCTCCAGCATGAGAGCCCGGAAGGCGTTCGTGGACGAGGTTGCCTTCTTCAGCGGCAGCAAGGACTCGCCCAGGATCTTCGCAATCTCGTGTACCGTGCTCATCTCAGGGCTCATTCACTGAAGAGCATCCACCGTTCTCCGCTGGAAGGATGCTCGCCGTCCAGATCCCCCAGTTTGTCGGGATCCACCTCGTTCACCAGCGCATACTTGCAGGCAAAGCAGAACGGCACGTACTGCACGGGCTGCACGGATTCTTCCACGTCTCCCGTGAACACGGTAAAATCCACCGGGGTTGTCCCGGAGACGTTCGAAACACTGGAATCCCTCATTCGGCACGTTCCGCCGGGCCGATAGGCTTTATGATTGAACTCGCCGCCTCCGTCATACACCCCTATGGTCGACGGTTTTCTCAGCTTTCGCTTGATCCCCTTCGGCTTCGTTTCACCGTAATTTTCTTCCGAAGGGTCTTTTTTCCATCCGAAGGGCTCCCCCTTTTGCTTCAGGTGCTCATACACTTCCGAGGGGATGACCATCAGGATGACTTCCTCCCCGCCCTGCTGTTCCGTCATCGGGACATAGAGAACGTCCCCCGCTTCGATCTTGTAATCCATGAAATCCAGCGTGCCGTCCTGGCGCTTCAACCGGTAGCTCCCCGGGGAGGCGCCCGGCTGGAGCTGCAGCGGGCCGATGTCGTAGAAGTCTCCCTCGAGCTCCCCGCTGCCGTCGAAGCGATAATTGATGTCGCGCTTGCGCAGGTAGGCCGACCCGGACTGGGAGGCCAAAGAGTCCCAGGTCGTGGTCCTGTCCGTATCCAGCGTGATCTCCATCTCATCGGAGGACACCGCACTCGGCGCGTCTTTCAAAGGCGCACTCAAACCTATTCTCTTCCACTCGCTCCATTTGACCTTGTCGATGTCGATCAACTCCGGATCGCCCGGATCTTGAAGAATGTAATGGTGGGTAACGTTCGTCATCCCCTCGATCGTTTCCTGAGACGGCTTGTCCTTTTCCTGCAGCTCGTAGCGGAACGAGTGACCTTCCGCCTCATACTCATCTCCGAGATGAAGAGCGTGTCCCAATTCATGGGCCAATGTGGAGGCGACGCGGTCGATGTGAATTCCCTTCTTCGTGAACCGGCCTCCCGCCAGCTCGATGGTCATTTCTTCCGGTTCGTGGTCCAATCCCGCGCCCTTTCCGGTTTCTTGCAGGTTGGCGAAGCGGCCGTCCCCGAGCGTCACCTTGACGCTGCTGCCGCTGCTGGTCCCTCCCCGCCGGTTGTCATTCACCAGAAGGCACACCAGTCTCCGGTCCTCCGTCCCCGCCGCCCATAGCTGTCCGGGAGTGATGGTCACCCCGTTGCTCCTGGCCGGATTGTTCGCCAGGGAGTTGAGGTACTTGGTCAGAAAACCACCCGAATCCCATTCCTGGGGCATTCTTCGCCGGTCTTCGCGAATCGATTTCATTTCGGCCTGCGGCGTGTACCAGCCTTCGGGGTCCAGTTGCTCCGCTTCGCTGAAAAGCCGGGTCGAAACCCGATCCCCGTGCCTCAGCCCGTACATGAGCCCGAACACCGTGTCCTTTACCTGAAGCAATGGAACGTCGTCCGTAAGGCCGCTGACGTACCGCCACGGGGTTCCCGTGGACGACACAGGAATCCCGACGGAAATCCCTCGCTCCGGAGAAGGGTCAAACGCCTTCCAGACGTTGAACCTGTCCTTCAAGTGCTGAAACGGGGAATTGCCGGGCGAATAGAACAACCGGTCCGTGAGCAGCAAAACGAGATTGTCGAACAAACTCCGGTCGCTCTCGCCGAAGCCTTCCGACAGAAACAGGATATTCCTCCGTTCATTGACGTCGCCGGAACCGTGCACGAGCTCCACCAGGGAGCGTGTGGTCATTCTGTCAATGGAATACACCCGGATCCTGTCCTCCAGGCCCCCGTATTTGACCTCCAGCATCAGGCCTCCTGCGTCCGGAGTTTCCGGCGTATCGATCGGCTCGGCCAAAGCCCGCGCCACCAAGCGGCCCTTATCGGTAAGGTTGTTTACGTTTACGACTCCGGGTGCGCCGCTGGAGAACTCCAGGTAGGGATGCGAAGTGACGTCTCCGATGGAATCGTCGTCGAACCTGGCGTACACGGTGGCGCGATAATCGCTTTCGCCCCCCTCGCCCGAGGAGGGGATGTACTTCTCGAAGATCTGAATCGTGATCTGATTATTGCCCAGCCACAACTCCCGGATCGCCGTATGCACCTTGACGCGGACGAGGATCTCGTGAGCCGCGGGTTCGCTGCCGCTGCGGTCCACGTGCCTGATTCGCACCATGGAAGTCCCGACGCCCACGGGCGCAAGTTGTATGTAGCCCCCCGCATCCGCTTTCTTTTCCGCCGAAACGACGGCGGCGTTTTCCACGTGGACTTCGGTGTCGGCATGGTTTGCATAATTCTCGGTGGAGTAATCGGTTTCCTCGGCGCCGTCCACGGTTGTCTTCTGCGACACGGTGGCCAGGAGCTTCAGCTTCATGGGAGACCCGTACGTCAGCAGATGTACGTCACACGTGGGGTACAGGGTGAAATATTCCACCGTCACGGGCGGGCTCCTCCGTTGAGCGCGTCCCCTTTGCCGGACGCCTCCCCCGCGCCACCCGGAATTGCAATCGTGGCATACCCGGAAAACAAAACCAGCAGGTGGACTCCCCTCCGGAAGCACCCGCCGGTCTGGTTCGTCAGTTGCCTCACGCGCGCATGCCCCCCCTCAAGGATGGCTCGCATCTGCAGAGCAAATCCGCCCAGGTTTTACGCCCAATAAAGGCTCAATTTGCTCTCCGCCGCCCTCCCCTGTCAAGCACAAAAGCTGCTGGTTCAAATCGGCGAGTGCGAAAGACTAAACCGGGTCCGATTTATGTCATCCCCGACAACCGGAAGCTCATAGGCGTTAGGAGGCGGCCCAGTAGCCCCACACTTGACTGATGAGGAAAAGGGCGGCGGCGCTGAAAGCACTTGTGAGTGTAACGGGTTTATCTCGCATGCTGGCGTCCCACCAATCATCTCGTTCCAGGTTCAGCAAAGGCTGCTCCTCCATCTCGAGCTTTCGACCGACGATACGTGCCTCAACTCTGATGGAGGAGGCCATGGCGATCCTCGAGGGTGCGCCACAGATTAGGAAGACGAAATATTGCAGCGGAACCACGAAGAGAAGCCAGCCAATCGCCGCGATCACGAATACGACAATCAGCGGGAGTCCCGCGAGAAACTCCAAGGCAGAAAGCGGAACCTCACGGTTCTTCGAACGGAGATGAGCGCCAAACACGTCTATGGGGAGACCGGCAACTTGCAGGCAAGCACCTGCAAAATCGTATGGGTTTGCGGAGACCAGGCTTGGGTTCTTGTCCAGCTCACCCCAGGCTGCACCGAAGGCGGCTGTGGCAAGCGCAATAATAGGACCCGCATCCACATACCATCGCACGTAGTCAAGACCGAAAAGTTCTCTGAAGATCCAGCGATTCAGAAAACAGATGGCAAGCAAAACCACTAACAATAGGAAGCCCGCCAACCGTCGCCGCTTGGCAAGAATTGCAGAAACTTTATGATTCATTGGGAAGACTCCTCTGGCGGTGAGGCTTGGTATCGAAAGGAAAGCTGCCGATTTCCGGTTCGCGTATTCTAATCCGTCATCATCCGGCAGCACAACGGACTTTTTCGCGCTGGCAGGAGGCTGAAAACCCTTCCGTTCACTCCTTCGACCGGGTAGCCGGCTTCCGGGTGAGGACGAACGGAGGAGGCTTGATATGATTGATCATTTTTCACACGGGATTACCACCCGGCGACGTCCTTGACACCCGTCATCCTCGTCGGGTGCACTCTCACGAGCACCTCTCCCTGGGCACTGTTTCTCTTGCCATAGGCCTCCGCCTGGCTCCCCGTGTACCTGCCGGCGATCCGGGTAGCCCAGTAGAGCAGATCCCCGGGGACCTCCGAAAATTCCGCAGTCCCCTCGATCTGGACATAGGCAAACGGAGGCCTTTCGTCGTCGACGCAGATGCAGACTCTTGGATCGCGCCGCATGTTCTTCGCCTTCACGGATTCATGCCAGGTCGTGAAGACAAGATCCTCCCCGTCTAGAGCGAACCAGATGGGAACCACGTTCGGGGGTCCGTCCTGCCGCACGGTGGCGATTTTCCCAGTGCGGGTCCCCTCCCGCAGAAAGTGCCTGCATTCGGAGTCCGTCATCTTTTGCATTGCTTCCCCTCCAGAGTTCGGCGGCGCCGTGGATGATACCCCGCTCGCAAGCCCAGGACCACTACCTCTGAAGCTCTTCTCTCCGGGCCACTTCCGGGGGAAGGATGAGAAGGGTCCA
>JACPSX010000100.1 GCA_016193065.1 Candidatus Tectimicrobiota bacterium
CAATGGCATGAGCCTCCGCGACCTGAAGGTCGGCGACACCATCAGGCTTGAATACACCCGGGAAGGTAACCGTCTTATCGGCGTCTCCGTTTCCAAGGAACCGGTTCCCGCCAAGACCAAACCAAAAGAAAACAAGAAGGAACTCCCGAAGAAGGCCGAAAGTCCCGCAAAGCCCGCAGCGAAAGAATCCCCGGCGAAATAGCGTCTTCATCATCGTGGAGGTTCGGCCTGGGAGGGGGGAGTGCCATGCCGTCGGGAACCATCAAATGGTTTAGTGAGCGCCGCCACTACGGGTTTATTGTTTCCGAAAACGGTCAGGAAGTCTTTTTTCACCAATCCGAAGTAAGCGCCGAGGACTTGCCGGTCCAGGAAGGAGACCGGGTGATTTTTAAGGTTGTCGAGACCCTCAGGGGGGTTCAGGGCAAAGAAATTTTCAAACTCCCCCTTATGTAATTGCGCGATTCTTCTGTCCCATCAACCCGCTGGCCATCCATTTCAAAAGAGACTGCCTGGCATTATGGAAGGCCGTATCCCCCTGCCCAGCCCCAGTTTGTCAGCGAGGAATTGCTACACTCATCAACTCCTCAGGGGAGCCCAAGGGCCTGCCCTGAGCTTGCCGCAGGGGGCACTCCCGAGGCCCCGAATGAAAAACAGGAGGTGGGCTAATCCGGTATCCTCTGTTGACATCTTTCGCCGCACATGGAGTACAATAAGAAAAAACGGGAAACAAGATCCGCCATGGGATTTAAAGACCTGCTCTATTATCTTTACGGCCGCAGACTTCTAGCCTCCGTGGGCAAGGGGCCTCTGCCCCAGCATATCGGGCTCATCCTGGATGGGAACCGCCGCTACGCCCGGGCCAAGAATCTTCCCGCCCTCATCGACGGCCACAAGAGAGGGGCGGAAAAGCTCGACGAGGTCCTCAAGTGGTGTGAGGATCTCGACATTCGCACGGTGACCATCTGGGTTTTCTCGACGGAAAACCAGCAGCGTGCTCCGGATGAGGTGGACGAGCTGATGGAGGTCATTGAGGCCAAGATTGACCAGATGGCCCGCAACCCCTTGACCCGAGAGCGCCGCATGAGGATCCGGGCCGTGGGGCAGATCGCGAACCTCCCCCCCAGGCTGCAGGAAACCATCCGGAAAGCCGAAGAAGCAACCCGAAAACACGACCGCTTCTTTCTCAACATTGCCGTCGCCTACGGCGGGCGCCAGGAGATTGCCGACGCCTTCAAGAAGCTCCTGGCGGAGAAGCAGAGGCTGAACGTCCCCCTGGAGACGATCGCCGCCTCCATTTCCCCCGAGGAGATCAGCCGCCACATGTACACCTATGACGTTCCCGACCCGGACCTGATCATCCGCACCAGCGGAGAGGTGCGCTTGAGCGGGTTTCTTCTCTGGCAGAGCGCCTACAGCGAATTTTACTTCTGCGATGTGAACTGGCCGGCCTTCCGGAAAATCGACTTCCTGCGGGCAATCCGCAGCTACCAGCAAAGGGATCGCCGCTTCGGTCAATAACAACCGGCTGGAAAACGCGGCTACCCGATAGCGAGTGCCACGCTCTGGAGAAGCCTTCTAGAACATCAGCTTGAGAAGCAATGCGATCAGAAACGCAATCGTCCCGCAAATTGGAAAGGTCAGGACCCAGGCCATGACAATTTCCTGCGAGACATTCCAACGCACGGCCGAAAACCGCCGTGCAGCTCCCACCCCCATAATCGCCGTCCCGATGGAATGAGTTGTACTCAAGGGAATCCCAAAGTGCGAGGCCCCGAGAATCGTCAGGGAAGCGGCCGTCTCGGCGGAAAACCCCTGCCAGGACTCAAGATGCACCATCTTGATCCCCATCTTGTGGATGATTTTCCGCCCTCCAAAGGAGGTACCGATTCCCATCGTAAGGGCACAAATGAGGATCACCCATACCGGGATATGAAAGCCCGGGAAGATCCCCGCCAAAGTCAGAGCCAGAGCAAAGACTCCGATGAACTTCTGGCCATCATTCAATCCGTGGTTAAAGGCCATAAAGGCCGCCGACAGAATTTGCAGGCGGGCAAACAGGCGCCGGGATTTAATGGGAGAGCTGTTGGCAAGAAATATCTGCACCGCTTTCGCGATGATCAACGCGCTCCCAAACCCGAGGAAAGAGGACAAGACGAGCCCGATGAGGACTTTTTGCCAGCCGCTCCAAAGCAGAACGTGGGGTCCTGCTGTAGCCAACCCGGCTCCCGCCAGCCCGGCCACCAGAGCGTGCGATTCGCTGGTGGGAATACCATAGTGGGCCGCCAGGCTGCTCCAGATAACAATGGCGAACATAGCCGCTGCCACAGTCTGCAAGTTGATCACGGAAGCCTCGACAATCCCCGTCCCGATGGTCTCGGCAACCGCCGTTCCAGCCAGGGCTCCGACGATATTCAGCAAGGTCGCCATAAGAATGGCGTTCCTCGGAGACAGAACACGGGTTGACACCACCGTGGCAATGGCATTCGGGGCGTCGGTCCAGCCGTTGACGAACTCCGCGGCAAGCACAAGCAGGAGAACGATTATGAGCATTATGCTCATGAGTACTCCCCTTTACCTGGCTTCTTTGCGGGAAATTGAAGAAATCGCATCGGCCACGTTTTCGCAGTGATCCGTAATGATTTCAAGATTCTCG
The DNA here is from genome assembly GCA_016193065.1 of Candidatus Tectimicrobiota bacterium. GTDB lineage: Bacteria > JACPSX01 > JACPSX01 > JACPSX01 > JACPSX01 > JACPSX01. The sequence goes on from JACPSX010000100.1 coordinate 2,654, forward strand.
AATATATCTTTCCATTGAATCACCGTTTTTGCATCCGGCTCGCCCTGGAAGAGATGTTCCAGGCCCCGATACAACAACAAGTCGGCTTCCTCTTCGAGCTCCTTGATTTGCACTACCTGTTTCTGGACCGTTTCAAGCTTAGGATTTAATATTTCAGGCATAAGAGTCTGCAGATTCTTGGTCATTTGCGTGATGATGTTCGTAAAACTGGCCGCCTCGCTGCGCGCTGCCGTAATATGATAAATTTGCACTCGGATCGCGACCGCCCTCATGAAGTCAATCACGTGATCCAGTTCGTTGATCAGCGCGACAATGTCGTCCTTATCGATCTTCGTAATGAACGTGCGGTCGAGTAGCTGATGAGCTTGGCGCGTCAGATCGTCTCCTTTGTGCTCCCGTTCAATGATGCTCTGGATCCGTTCCCGGGCGGTGGACAGGTCTGCGAAGAGCTTGCCGAGCTCTTCGGCGCAGCCGACCGTGTTGGCGATATGGTTTTTAAAGATGTCCTCAAATTGTTTGTCGTTCGTCTTTCCCCACACCGGCTCTTTCCTCCTTCTTGTTTTTCACTTCGCGACAAGCCTGCATCCAGAACCCGATCTACGGAACCTCCATCCTCCTCCCACACGCGGACAATCATAACCTCCATAACCATGTCTACCCCGCTACCGAGAACAAGCCCCCGCGGCAGGGGGGCTTGCTCTGAGGCGCCCGATCTTGGAATCCGCAGGCCCGCTGTGACGGGAGGAAGGCCGGTCATTCGTCCTGAGGTCCGCAACGCCCCTTGGATCAGGAGCTTGGTTTTCCGTCCGAAATCAAGGCGTGATCAAGAACTTCGTCCATGTGCTTCACGAACAGGATCCGGAGCTCCTCGCGCACCTGGGGAGGAATCTCCTGCAGATCCTTCTCGTTGTCCTGGGGGAGAAGGACGGTTTTAATACCCGCCCGGTGGGCGGCCAGGATTTTCTCCTTCACCCCGCCGATGGGAAGCACCTTTCCCCTCAAAGTAATCTCCCCGGTCATGGCCAACTGCTTCCGAACCGGCCGGCGGCACAGGGCGGAGACCACAGCCGTGGCGATCGTGATTCCAGCCGAGGGCCCGTCCTTGGGAATGGCCCCGGCAGGGACGTGGATGTGCAGCGCCGTCTTTTCGTGGAAGGCAGGGTCGATCCCCAGCCTCTCGGCCCGGGAGCGTGTATAAGTTAATGCGGCTCGAGCGGATTCCTGCATGACGTCCCCCAGCTTTCCCGTCAGCGTCAACTCGCCGTGGCCCGGTACCAGGCTTGCTTCTACGAACAGGACCTCTCCACCGGTGGGGGTCCAAGCCAGTCCTGTCGCCACGCCGATCTCGTCTTCCTCACCCGCCATTTCGTAACGGAAACGTGCGGGTCCCAGGTATTCCTTAAGATCCGCCGGGCTCACCTCAACCCGGTCCACCAGACCTTCAGCTTTCTTTCGCGCAACTTTTCGGCAGATGTTTGCAATCTCGCGCTCCAGATTCCTCACCCCGGCCTCCCGGGTGTAATGACGAATGATGTCGAGAATCGCCTCGTCCCCCAAGGAAACGTCCTCTGCCGTCAAGCCATTCTCCTGGTGCTGCCGGGGCAGCAGATAACGACGGGCAATCCCCAGCTTCTCCGACTCCGTGTATCCCGGAAGTTCAAGAATTTCCATGCGGTCCCTCAACGGAGGCGGGATCGTGTCCAGAATGTTGGCCGTAGTGATGAACATGACCCTGGAGAGATCAAAAGACACGTCCAAATAGTGGTCAACAAAGGTATTATTCTGCGCCGGATCGAGCACTTCCAGGAGGGCGGAAGCCGGATCTCCTCGGAAATCCGCGCCGATCTTGTCGACTTCATCCAGCATGAAGACGGGGTTGTTCGATTCGGCCCTGCGCAGCTCCCGGATGATGCGGCCCGGAAGCGCCCCGACGTAGGTGCGCCGGTGGCCCCGGATTTCAGCCTCGTCCCGAACCCCGCCCAGGGACAGGCGCACAAAGCGCCGCCCCATGGCCCGGGCGATGGACTGGCCCAGGGAAGTTTTGCCCACCCCGGGAGGTCCCACGAAGCAAAGGATCGGCCCCTTGGCGTCGGCGCGCAGTTTTCGCACGGCCAGGTATTCGAGGATCCGTTCTTTGGGCTTCTCCAGATCGTAGTGATCCTCATTGAGAACCTGGCTGGCCAGGGCCACGTCCAACGAATCTGACGTGGACTTCTGCCAGGGGAGGCCCAGGAGCCAGTCCAGGTAGTTGCGGGACACGGCGTATTCAGCGGAAGCCGGATTGATCCGGGCCAGGTGCTCCATCTCCTCATCCACGGCCTTGCGGGCTTCGGGCGTAAGACCCGTGCTCTCGATTCTCTCCCGCAGCTTGGTCAGTTCTCCCTCTTTTTCATCCAGTTCCCCCAGCTCCTTCTGAATCGCGCGCAACTGCTCCCGGAGGTAATACTCCCGCTGGCTCTTATCCCTCTTCTCCATGATCTCGTTTTGAATCCGCTTGCCCAGCTCCATCATCTCCATCTCACGCTGCAAGTAGGCCGTGATCTTGCGCAGCCGGGCGCTGACGCTGGTTTCCTCCAGGAATTGCTGGCGCTCCTCCAGGGAGAGGCCCAGGTGAATGGCCACAAGATAGGAGAGTTGGGCCGGGTCGGGAATGTTCAAGGCAGCCACAGCCAGTTCCGGGGGGAGGTTGGGGGATTCCGAGACAAGCTTCTGGAATTGAGAGCGGACGTTTCGGGCCAAAGCCTCAAACTCCGGAGTCTGCTCAAGTTGGTCCGGGACAACTTCCACCCGGGCCTTCCAGTACGGCTCCTCCAGCGTGAACTCCGTAATCCGCACGCGCTCAATTCCCTGCAGGAGGACATGGACCTTCCCGTCGGGCATCCGCAGGAACCGGGCCACCACGGCAGCCGTGCCCACGACCGCCAGATTCTCCCGAGCGATCGGCTCTGGAGGATGCTTGAGCGCAAAAAGACCGACGATTTTACTCCCCACCAGGGCTTCATCCACCAGTTTGATCCATTTCTCCCCTTGCAGCTCAAAGGGGAGCACCATCGAGGGGAAAAGAACCGCATCACCGCCCGGAAGGATGGCAAGCTCTTCGGGAATCCGAGGAGCCCCGGTCTCTCTCGCTGTTTTTTCCGCGACGTCCATAAGTTCTTGGCCTTTATCTAGCGTGGTTCGACAAGCCTGTCCTGCACCCGGAAGCCGGGTACCCGGTCGAAGGGCAAACGGAAGGTTTTTCAGCAATCTCCTAGAACTCGAGGATAAGCACGCGCCCTTGGCGTCCCGGAGAGGCCTTGGGCAGGATGACATCGAGAAACCCGTTTTTGTAGACGGCTTTGGCTTCTTCCGGCGAGACGGGGGCCGGAAGATTCACGACCCGTTCAAAAGGACCGAAGGGGATTTCCATCAGGTGGCAGATCACGGAGGAACCGGGGACGGGCGTCTCCCGTTTCCCTCGCAGTATCAGAATCTGCCCGTCCACGGCCAGATCCAGATCCCGGGCTTCCACCCCCGGCAGCTCGGCCCGAACCAGCACTTCCTCGTTGGTCTCGAACACGTCCACGGCAGGCCTCCAGGCCCGGTCGGCGAAATAGGTAGCCGGACGTTTGCTCTTGTTAAGGTGGTTGAAAAAGCGGTCCAGCCAGTCCCGCAAATCCTCCTGTCCCGCCAGGAAATTCTTGTAGGGATTGTCCATCAGCCGTCCCCCCGCACAGTCACCGCCCCGCCGGGTACCCGCCCCGCCGGGTACCCGCCCCGCGGGTGCTGCACTTTGGAATCCGCAAGTCCACTACCATACCCATGCTCTTTATCACTATAATGCAATTCCCCCATTTTTCATAGCCCGCGATGGCAGCCCCGAGGACCTGACCGGAGACCGGGGTGCCCCTTGGGCACCCGCTCTTGCGGGTACCCGGTAAACTTTTGCTCGCGAGGGCGATTTAGGGTTCATCCTTTCTCGCATGCGAGGAGATTCAAACCTTGCGCCGGCGACGCCTGCAAAACTTTAAGTCGCCCTACGGGGCACACCCGGTCTCCTTGCGCTTATCCTCCCCTCGCTACGCTCAAGCGATCAATCATCATCCTTCATTTCCGAGAGGGTTGCCCCCGTAGGCGATCTAAGGGGTTGCGAGGAAGAGGACCCTCGATTCCGCCAACACAA
>JACPSX010000101.1 GCA_016193065.1 Candidatus Tectimicrobiota bacterium
GATGCAAATGCTTGCCCACCCCCAGTTTGCCTGCGAGGAATTGCTACCCCCTCGGAGGAGAGAGCACCGAGGGGACTGTCCTTCCTGCCCTGAGCGCAACTGCCGGGAGCAGCGGGGGAACCCACCGGGAGCGGCCAGGGATGGGAAACCGCGCAGCCTAGACTTGCTTGCAGATAGCCGAACCTTTATCGTGGCGGTAGCGGAGGGGTCCCACCCTGGGCGCCCCGTAAGGGTCCGTTGCGGGAGGCGTGTAGCGAAGGGCAGAAGACAGTCCCTTTGCTATGGATTCGCAAAAACTGGGGGTGGGCAAGGAAGCAAATGCCATCCCCAAGCCGGGTCACCATCCGTCACCTCGGTCTTCCTACTGTTTTTCCGTGACAGCCAGACAAGTTTTTGTTATACAAGAGGTTTGAAAAGAGACGATGGGAGAATTTGTGAAGGGAGCGGCGGGAAGGGCCAGGAGCATGAGGGCTCGTTTCCTTAAAAAAGTGTTGCTGGCAGGCTCCCTGGGGGTCGGGCTTCTCCAGGGATGCGCCTCGCTGGATCCTTCCAGTTCCGAAACAGCCCGGGCCAAGTACAATTTGGGGATCGTTTACCTGGAGGCACGAGCCGTGGAGCAGGCTCAAAGAGAGTTGCTGGAGGCAGCAGCCCTCACCCCCAACGACCCGGAGATCGCTGTTGGACTCGGGCGCGTCTACTTCCTGCAGCGCCGTTTCCCTTTGGCCTTGCAGGAATACAAAAAGGCCCTGTCCTTGAACCCTCAGATGGGTGAGGCCCACTACTACCTGGGCAACCTGCACATCGAGCAGAGGCAGTGGGACGAAGCTATCAAGGAGTTTCAGGCGGCCTTGAATTCCCCCCGCTTCGCAGCCCCTCAATTTGCCTATAATAACATGGCCCTGGCCCATCTTGAAAAAGGGCAGTACGATAAAGCAGTCGAGGGGTTCCTTCTGGCTCTGCGCCTGGATTCGGGACTCTACGAAGCCCGTAACAACCTGGGAAAATCCTATTACTTTTCAGGGAAGAACGAAGAAGCCATTCGCGAGTTCCGGGAAGCTTTAAGGATCTTTCCCGACTACAGTCAGGCCCAGTTGAACATGGGGATGGCATTAGTGAAAAAAGGGGACCGGGAAGGAGCCATCAAATCCTTCCGGCAGGTCCTCGAACTGAGTCCGGAAACCGAGCTGGCCCGAGAGGCCCAGCGCTACCTCCAGCTCTTACGGTAAAGTGAGACAGAACCCCTCTTTCCCATTGGGACAAAGACCAAGATGGATTCTTTAGGGGAGTATCTCAAGCGCGAGCGTGAACTCAGAGGGATCACGTTGCGTCACATCTCGGATGTGACCAAGATCCACATCAAATACCTGGAGGCCCTGGAGGAAAATCATTTTGAAGTTCTCCCGGCAGAGGCTTTCACCAGAGGTTTCCTGCGTTCCTACGCCAGGTGCGTCGGCATCGACCCGGACGAAGCGGTTCTAGTCTACAAGCAATGTCTGGACAGGCTCAAAGGCAGCAGCACTCCTTCTATCCCTCCGGTTGCTTTCGAGACTTATCCCCCTCCTCCGGTCCAAGCCCCTGCTACGCCGCAGGAGAAGGCGCCCTCTACGGGCTCTCCCAAACTTCTCATCACTCTTCTCTCTCTTTTCCTGGTGCTGGCCGTCGCCTTCTTTGCTTTTGTCAGCTCCCGGGCCAAGCGCGGACCGGAGACTTCCGCCGGGCGAATTGCCCGGGAGCCGGTGGGATCCGTCCCTGAGCCCCGGACTCCGGGATCCGAGGTCAACGTCCCGACGCTGTCTCAAAAAGCCCCCGCTGACAAAGCGCCGAAGCCGGAGCCAACACAGAAATCCCCCACCGCTTCGACCTCCAAGGAGCAGGGGACCACTGCCCCCATAGCTCGGCCCCCCGGGACGGAAACCGCGGAAAGCCAAGCGCCGAAAAATCTCGCTTTGACGATCAATGCGAAAGAAGACACCTGGATCCAGGCGGTCATTGACGGAACAGAGCGCCGGGAGGCTCTGATCCCGGCGGGTTCCCAGGTGACCTGGAGGGCGGCGAACAAATTCGTGCTGGTGATCGGCAACGTCAAGGGAACCGAGATGACCCTGAACGGCACCGAAATTCAAGTTCCCGAGGGACAACAGAACGTGCTGCGGGATTTCGTCGTTACCCGTGAGCTCATCCGGTAACCTCCATATGGCTCCGCCGCCAAAGATCCTCGGCATTATTGGCCATCCCGTGAGCCACTCCCTGTCGCCGGTCATGCAGAATGCGGCAATCCAATACAAGTCACTGAATTACGTTTACGTGGCCTTTGAAGTCTTGCCCCACCTCCTGGGGCGAGCCATCCGGGGAATTCCCGGTTTGGGTATTTCAGGGGTGAACGTCACTGTCCCCCACAAGGAAGCCGTACTCCCGTTCTTAGACCGGATCAGCCCCGAGGCCCGATTTATTGGCGCGGTGAACACCATCGTGCGCGAAAAGGAAGAGCTGATCGGGTACAACACGGACGGGATCGGATTTTCCAGAGCCCTGGCCCAGGAAGGAAATTCCTCCCTGGCAGGAAAAGCCCTCCTCCTTCTTGGTGCCGGAGGGGCCGCCCGGGCTGTGGCTGCTCAGGCAGCTACGGAAGGGGCCAGAGAGTTGATCATTGCCAACCGGTCTCTCCCCAGGGCGCAACGACTCGAAACGGACCTGCTCGGGAAATTCCCCGACCTGCAATGTCGCAGTTTGCCATTGGATAGTACTGCAATCGAACCCCTTCTTCCCACCGTCGACCTGCTGGTCAATGCGACTACCCGGGGAATGAGACCGGGGGACCCCCCTCCCGTTTCTCTGGCCGGCCTTCCCAGACATACCATGGTCTACGATCTCATCTATAATCCACCCGTTACCGAACTGATCCGGATCTCCCGTCAGCGCGGGAACCCGGCCCTCAACGGCCTGGGGATGCTGATCTACCAAGGGGCCGCTTCATTCGAACTCTGGACGGGATCGGCGGCCCCAATTGACGTGATGAAGAAGGCCCTGGAAATAGCTCTGGGCAGCCCCAATGCAGGAGACTGAGAGCTCCCGCCCTATCCTCACGCCTGTGAGCAAGATCACCCTCCTTCCGAGGGAGACCAGCTTGACATTTAGTTTCCCGGCCGATAAGATGCCCCCATCCTATCGGATATGAAGGGGTTAGAATCGATTCACCATCTCGCAACTGGACCTAGATCTTCCCTAGGGGGAGGAAGAGACCCACATGGCAAAAATCGACGCTTTCTTTAAGCTGATGCACGACCAGGGCGCATCCGATCTCCACCTGGCTTCCGGAAGCCAGCCCATTCTCAGAATCCGCGGGGAAATGGAGCGGGTGAAATACCAGGAGCTCAACAACGACGATCTCAAAGCCATGCTTTATGAGATTGCCCCGGAGGACAAGATCAAGGTCTTTGAAGAGACCGGAGATGTGGACTTTGCTTACGAGATTCCGGGAATGGCCCGCTATCGAGCGAACTTCTTCATGCAGAAGTATGGAGTGGGGGCCGTCTTTCGGGAAATTCCAAGCAATGTTCTGACCGCCGAGCAATTGGGGCTCCCACCCATTCTCCCCCGGCTTGCGTTGCTCCCCCGGGGACTGGTCCTGGTCACAGGACCAACAGGGAGCGGCAAATCGACAACCCTGGCCGCCATCATCGACTACGGCAACAAGAACCGGAAAGACCACATCATCACCGTCGAGGACCCTATTGAATTTGTCCACAAGAGTCAGGGGTGCCTGGTAAATCACCGGGAAGTGGGGGTCCACACGCGCTCCTTTGCCGCAGCTCTGCGCGGTGCACTGCGCGAGGATCCAGACATCATTCTGGTGGGCGAGATGCGCGATCTGGAAACCATATCCCTGGCCGTGGAAGCGGCGGCAACCGGGCACCTGGTCTTCGGCACACTGCACACCCAGAGTGCTGCCAAGACCGTTGACCGGGTGATTGAAGTCTTCCCTGCCAACCAGCAGGCCCAGATCCGCTCCACACTGGCCGAAGGATTGCGGGCCGTGGTCTGCCAGGCCCTCTTCAAGAGGATCGACGTCAAGGGGAGATGTGCAGCCATGGAGATCATGATTGCGACTCCCGCTATTCGCAATCTGATCCGGGAGGGGAAAACCTACCAGATCCCCTCCTCCATCCAGACCGGGCGAAAATACGGCATGCAGACCCTCGACGACGCGATCTTCTCCTTCCTGCAGGCCAAGAAGATCAACCCTGAGGAGGCCTACAGCAAATGCGTCGACAAGGCGAAGTTTCAACCGTACCTCACCAAGCCACCCGAAGACTTCACGGAGGCATAGGGAGGAAAGGCAATGCGCCAGCCAGAGATTGACTACATATTGAACCGCATGCTGGAGTCTCACGGTAACGTCTCCGACTTGAACCTGACGGTGGGCAAGCCTCCCCAGGTGGAATCCTCGGGACAACTGGTCCCCGTCCCCCTGGAGCCGACCATCGAAAAACTGACTCCGTTTCAGACCGAGGTTTTTGCCCTGAACCTGATTAACTCGGACCGGCGGCTCACGGAAATCCTGCTCCGGGAAGGCTCCTGCGACTGTTCTTATTCCCTACCCGGGATTTCCCAGCGCGGGGACTACTCCATCGTGCAAAGAAAACTCGAGACCCGCATCCCCACACTGCAGGATCTGAACCTGCCCCCGGCTTTCCTCAAGATGGCTCAAGAAAAGAACGGCCTGATCCTGGTCACGGGGGCCACCGGCAGCGGCAAATCCACCTCGCTGGCCGGGCTCCTCAACGAGATGAACGAGACGAAATCAATCCACATCATCACCCTCGAGGACCCCGTGGAGTTCTCGCACCCCCACAAGAAGGCCACCTTCAACCAGCGCGAGCTGGGGGGGGACTTCGACGCCTTTTCCACGGGCTTGAGGGCGGCCCTGCGTCAGGCTCCCAAGGTCATCCTGGTGGGGGAGATGCGGGACCGGGAAACGGTGGAAATCGGCCTGAGCGCCGCGGAAACCGGCCATCTGGTCCTCAGCACACTGCACACGGTGGACGCAGGGCAGACCATCAACCGCATCCTGGGCATGTTCGAACAAGAAGAAGAGCGGCAGATCCGCATCCGGCTGGCGGACACGATTCGCTGGATCGTCTGCCAGCGCCTGTTGCCCAAGGTGGGCGGAGGCCGGGTGGCGGCCTTCGAGATCATGGGGAGCAACCTGCGGGTCAAGGACACCATTCTCAACGGGGAATCGGAAGGGAAAACCTTTTACGAGATTATCGACGCCGGGGAGGCCTTCGGGATGATGACGTTCGACAAGTGCATCATCGAGCATTACAAGAACGGCTTGATCACCGAGGAAACCGCCCTGGCTTACGCTTCGCGCAAGGCCGTTGTGGGCCGGGGCATGGACCGGATCAAGAGCTCCCGGGGCGAGAAGACCTCTGATATCGATGAACTGGCCGTCGATGCGGAGTACGGAAAATCCGAGTTTAAGGATCTGCAGACCAAAGGGAAAAAACGGTAACTCCGGAAGGTAAACCAAGTGGAAATCACCTGTTCTTCCTGTGCGGCCAAATACAACGTCCCGGACGAGAAAATCCCCAAAGATAAGGCATTCCGAATCACCTGCCCGCAGTGCAAGGAGAAAATCACCGTCGAGCCCCCGGGCCAGGGAGCGGCGGCCGCGGCCAGCGAGGCTCCTGCGCCAGCAACCCGGGATCTGGAGGGCCTTCCGGAAAACGGCCAACACCAACCCGCGGCTGAAGCCCCCCTCTACGACACCGCCACTTCAGAATACTTCGAGGAAGGGGTAAAGACGGCTCTGCTCTGCGAGAGCGACGAAAAGCGGGCCGATTTCCTGACCGGGATCCTGAAGGAGCTGGATTACATCGTGACCTGCCCCAGTTCCCACGAGGACGCCCTGCTCCGGCTCAAGTTCAACAAATACGACCTGATCGTAGTGGACGAGGAGTTCGCCGGAGCCACCCCGGGCAACAATGCGGTGCTCTCCCATCTCCAGAAGCTGCCCATGGCCGCCCGCCGCTACATCTACCTGGTTCTCCTGGGGCAGAAGCTCAACACCTCCGACAACATGATGGCTTTTGTGAAAAGCGTCAACATGGTGGTGAATCACAAAGATCTTGAAAATTTCAAGAACATCCTAAAGCGAAACCAGACAGAGCACGAAACGTTCTACAAGGTCTTCATGGACGTCCTTAGGGAGTTGGGGAAGCGGTAATTGCCGGGAGAAGCTTGAGCCATGCCCGTCTTTCGCTACGCCGGGAACGCCCCATCGGGAGCCATCAAGGGAGAAATCGAGGCTGCTGACCTGGAAGCAGCCAGGGTGCTCTTGCAGCGCCAAAAGATCAAGATCGCCACGCTCAAGGCCAAGCCCAAAGACATCCAACTGAAGATCCCCGGATTCGGGGGAGGAGGGGTGGGGGAGAAGGACCTGGTGGTTTTTACCCGGCAATTTTCCACCATGATCAACGCCGGGCTCCCCATCGTCCAGGCCCTGGACGTCCTTGCCCAGCAGACCCAGAACAAAACCCTGGCAAACATCATCAGGAAAATCCGCTCCGACGTGGAAGGCGGAGATACTCTTACGGATGCCATGCGCCGGCACACGAAGGTCTTTGATAACCTCTACGTGAACATGGTCCAGGCAGGGGAGATCGGCGGGATCGTCGACACGATCCTGAACCGCCTGTGCGCCTACATGGAAAAGGCCATGGGGCTCAAGAAAAAAGTCAAGTCCGCCATGGTCTACCCGATCGCCATTATCACCATCGCCGTAATGGTCGTCGTCTTCCTGATGATCTTCGTCATCCCCACCTTTTCCAAGATGTTCGCCGAATTTGGCCAGACCCTGCCCGCTCCGACCCAGATTGTCATTAACCTCAGCGACTTCACCAAGAAGTACGTGTTTTACTTCGTGCCGGCCTTTATCGGCGCCATCATCGCCTTCAAACAGTACTACAAGACTCCCCCGGGGAAGCTGAGCGTGGACAAGTTCATGCTCAAGGCCCCCGTCTTCGGTCCCTTGATCCAGAAAGTCTCTGTGTCCCGATTCACCCGCACGCTGGGAACATTGATCACCAGCGGCGTCCCCATTATTGACGCTCTCAACATCACGGCCCGCACGGCCGGCAACAAAATCGTGGAGCTGGCCGTGCTGTCCATCGTGGAAAAGATCAAGGAAGGCCAGACCATCGCCGCACCCCTTTCCGAAAAGAAGGTGTTTCCCCCCATGGTCGTGCAGATGATTTCCATTGGAGAGTCGACGGGCGCTCTGGATGCTATGTTGAGCAAGATCGCTGATTTTTACGATGAGGAAGTCGATGCGGCCGTAGGGGCACTCACCTCCCTCATGGAACCCTTGCTCATGGTATTCCTGGGCGGGGTCATCGGATTTATCGTGGTGGCTATGTACCTGCCGATCTTCAAGATGGCTTCCGCGATCGGATAGCTTCAGTCCATGTCACCTCCACAGACACCGCTTCAGGATCGCGACTTCCTCTTTAAAGTCAAGGTCCTCATGGCCCTGAGGGTGCTGGTGCTGACCCTGTTTCTGGGGGCCGTCATTGTTTTCCAGATCAAGACCCGGCAATCGGCCTCCCTGTTGCCCATCAGCATGCTCATTGCGGTCACCTACTTCCTCACCCTCCTGTATGCCCTCATGCTCGGGCGGGTGAAGAGCCTCAAGCTCTTTTGCTACCTTCAGATCGCTGGAGATATCCTGATCGAAACCGGGATCGTTCACATCACGGGGGGGGTGGAGAGCGTGTTCTCCTTCCTCTACATTTTCTCTATCATCTCGGCAGCCATCATTCTTTACCGGCCCGGCAGCTATACGATCGCCTCTTTGGCCAGCATCCTCTACGGCCTCCTGACCAACCTGGAGCTTCGCCAGCTTCTGCCCTCGGTTTACTTCCATTCCCAGGTGGACACCTTCGTGGAAGGAGAATACGCGCTATACAAAGTCTCCCTCAACATCGTCGCCTTCTTTCTCGTGGCCTTCCTGAGCGGCTACCTGGCCGAGAAGGTCAGATCCACGAGAGAGGAACTGGAAAAAAAGAGCGAGAATCTGCTCGAACTCCAGGAATTCCACGAAAACATCGTGAAAAGCATGAACAGCGGGCTGATGACCCTCAACGGATCGGGGCAGATCGTGACCTGCAACCATGAGGCGGAACAGATCTGCGGCTACCCGATCGAGAAGATTCGCGGCATGCTTTGCCCCGATCTTTTCCCCGATTTCCCCTGGCACCGGATCCTGCTGCGGGAGCCGATCGGAGTGACCATCAACCGCCACGAAGGTTGGTTCAACCGCCGGGACGGGCAGCGAATCTACCTGGAAATGCGCCTCTCCCCCCTCAAGGATGAAAAGGGAATCGTCAAAGGAACCATTCTCCTGTTTCAGGATGCCACGGAGCTCAAGGCCCTGGAACTCCAGGTCAAGCGCTCGGAAAAGCTGGCGGCTGTGGGCCGTCTGGCGGCAGGAATCGCCCACGAGATCCGCAACCCACTGGGTTCCCTGAGCGGCTCCGTCCAGGTTCTGCAATCGGAGTTGGAGCTTGACGAGACCAACCGCCGCCTCATGGAGATCGTCGTCAAGGAAACAAACCGACTTGATTCCATCGTGACCCAGTTCCTAAGCTATGCCCGGCCTCAACCCCTTCAAATTGCCAACTACGAGATCAACCGCTTGATCAGAGACTCCCTGACGCTGCTGCAAAATCACGAGCACTACAAGGACACCGTTCTCATCGAAACCCGCTTCGAAGAGCCCGGGCTCATGGCCGCCGTAGACCCCCAATCCTTCCAGCAGGTGCTATGGAACTTATTCCTGAACGCTCTCCAGGCGATGCCCTCCGGCGGGACTTTGCGGGTCGAGACGGCCACGTTGTCCCCGAAAGCCTCCGGCTTCCGCTCGCCCAACCCGGAAGACGGCCGCAGCGCCGGGCTGTGCCAGATCACGGTAGAGGACAGCGGGGAAGGGATTCCACCGGAGGCTCTGGACAAGGTCTTCGATCCCTTCTTCACCACGAAGGATCAAGGGACGGGCCTCGGATTGGCTCTGGTTCACAAGATCATTGAAGAACACCAAGGAGAAATTACGGTAGAAAGCATGGGGGGAAAGGGGACCACCTTCCGCATCGTGCTGCCCGCAGCAAAGCAATTGGCACTCAGCGCTCAGCAATCAGCGCTGCAAGAAGGGTCTGCGGCCTAGGGGCTCCGGCAGGCGGTGACACGACCAAGGATTGTCGGATCAGGACTAAAACACGCTAACTGCCGCAGAGCGAGCCACGTAGGCCCCTCCGTCAGTCACGCCATAGGTCTGCTTTACAGCGTTCCCATCCAGATCCCCTTGCGCGGTGGCTTTGAAACCAACCTCTGCGGAGCCGGTTACCCTTACCCTTCTTCTCCTGGACGTGCCGGCCGTCCAGGTACCCGTTGCGGCCGCAAACCCGCTGCCGTCCACCAGCACGCCTTGGGAAGTCGCGAAAGTATCCACCGCATAGTTGAAATAGACGTTGCCGGAGGCGACAAACCCAATCTCGTCGAAATCGGCGTTTCCTACCCAGGGCCGCTTGGCCGAACCCACGGCTCCACCCGGAGCTTCAGCAGCATTCACGTATTCGTCCTCTTCAGCTTTGTAGGCCTCCTCCATACTGCGAATATGCCCGAGGTTGTTCCTGGCCTCGGTGGTCTTGGCCTTGAGCTGGTAGCGGTTGAAGGTTGGGATGGCGATGGCCGCGAGAATCCCGATGATCGCCAATGCGATCATGAGCTCGATCAGGGTAAA
>JACPSX010000153.1 GCA_016193065.1 Candidatus Tectimicrobiota bacterium
CTCGCATCGAAGAAGCTCAACCTGGAGATGTTGATCGAGCGCCGCGCTCGGGCGCAGGAGCGCCGCCTGGTCCCGGAAACGATCGCGCGGTTCATCCGCGAGGCCGCTGAGTACGTCCCGTTTAGCCTGAAAACCGTCTCTCAACTGCCCCACGCATTTGAGCCGGGCCGAACGCCCTCCGTCCTGCGGCGCTACGAGAGAGACCCGGACTGGAAACTTCCAGCGCTTGCAACCAAGTACCCCCGTTGTTCCACGGATCGCGAAACCGCTGAGAAAAACAACCTGGAATGGGTCACCCCGGGTCATCCCCTCTTCGAGGCAGTCCGGCGGCATACCTACCTGCAGGGCCTAGACCCATTCGGGAAGGGAGGGTGCTTCTATTCATTGCAGCACGATAAGCCAGTCCGTATCGACTTCTATAAGGCTCGGGTGGTAGATGGACTTGGGCATGTGACCCACGAGAGGCTGTTTGCCGTGGAAACCTCGGAAGACGGAGAGCCCCGATTACAGGAACCTAGCATGCTCGGGAACTTCACCCCGACCGAACCTCCGGATGCGATTCCCTCTGTTGCGACGGTTCCGGATGTGGGTGCATGGCTGAACGAGCACGCTCTCACACCATTTCTGGAAGAGACCCGCGCTGAGCGCATCGTTGAGGTCGATCGGATTGCATCTCATGTGGAACTATCGCTGACGGAGCTGCTCCAGCGGGCGGACGAGGAAATCGGAAGAGCGGCCGGTGAGGTCGAGCAGAAAGTCTCCGGTGCAGAAGGCCGCCTCGCCTTAGCCGAGACGCGGCACGCCGACCTTCTGAGCCGCCGGGATCGGCGAAGAAAGGAACTAGAGCAGCAAAGGTCTCTCTCTCTGCAGGCCGTGGAGCTCATTACAAGTGGCCTGATTCTGCCCCATCCGGAGCGCGATACGCCGGAAGTCCAGCGTCTTCGCCCCAACCTGGAAACTGAAGCGATCGCAATGGATATGGTCATGGAATACGAGCGGAATCAGGGCCGCCAGGTATATGATGTCCACGAGAAGAACCTAGGCTATGACATCACCAGTCTGGACTTGAATTCCGGCGAGCTCCGACTTATCGAGGTCAAGGGCCTGGGGGCGGCAAGCGGCACGATTCTTCTAACACCCAACGAATGCCGCGTGGCCGAGGACCGCCGCGATTGTTATTGGCTCTACGTTGTCACCCACTGCGGTACGCAACCTCAACTACAGGAACCGATCAAAGACCCAGCCCGCTTCGAGTGGCACGAGGTCACGAAGGTGGCTCACTACTACTTGTCGGTGGACGCCTTGACGAAACCGATGCAGGTGCGAGAAGATACGCCAAGATACGGGGGACAATAATATGGAAACCGGGTCGATGGTGAGTCAGGAAATTCTCGACGAATTGGTGCGACGGATCGTTGATGCCGTGCACCCGCACAGGATTGTTTTGTTCGGGTCGGCTGCCGCAGGACGGATGGGGCCCCATAGCGATCTGGACGTCCTGGTGGTTATGCCGGACGGCACCCATCGCCGGCATACGGCCCGACGAATTTACCGGACGCTGTCGGGCTTGGGCATCTCGAAGGACGTTGTAGTCGTCACGGAATCGGACGTACAGCAATTTGCCGATGAGCCGTCGCTAGTGATCTGCCCGGCGATAAAAGAGGGAAGGGAGCTGTATCGTGTCTCCTAAACGACGTATTCCCGGTTCCCCGGCGGACTGGCTGGCACGTGCCCGAAGCGATCTCGCCCTCGCCAAAGCGCCCCTGCCTGAAGGGGCGCTCTACGAGGATCTCTGCTTTCACGCCCAGCAGGCCGCGGAGAAGGCAATCAAAGCGGTCTATCGCGCGCAGCGACACGGGTTTCAATACAGTTTGCCTGGTAAGCTCGCTATCCTGGAACGGGCGAACCTGCAACTGAAGCGGAATACCGGCAGGCCATTGCCCTGGCCGAGCGCGTCGTTCGCTGGGCGGAAACACTGATCAAGGGCAAGGTGCGATGATCCCCAACAACGCAGACCGGAGGTGGTTAGAGACCCCGCCCGCTTCGAATGGCACGAGGTTATCAAGGTCGCTCACTACTACCTGTCGGTGGACGCGCTGAGCGGGCCGATGCAAGTGCGGGAGGACTCTACCCTTTATGGCAAAGGCCTCGAGTCTGGTGAAGGAGAGGATAAATGATCAAGCGAAGGATATTTATAAGCTTCGACCATGCCGATACTGACAAAGTAAACGGATTTCTTGGCTTACGGAACATAATGGATGGTTTTGAGTTTTACAACCACAAGCTGGATCATCGAATCAAGAGCAGCAGAGAGGGACCCGATGGATGGTTGATCCAGATGTGCCACTTGCCGTCAATGATCTGTACGTATTGGTGCCAACGCATTCGCAACGGCGAGAAATGTGCACAGGGCTGAACAGAACGTGCTAGGCTCGCCCAAAATGAATCCCACGACTCACCCCACAACCCTGTAATGGACACCTGCGGCCATACCTTTGCCTCAAGATGCTTTCTGAGTTCACCAGCGCTTAGTCGTTCTTCGTTCCACTGATTCAACAGACGGACTTTATCGAGATCGTGGGAGATCCCAAGGGCCACAAGAGACAGCGCCTCAACGGCATCGCGCAGAAGACCCACGGCAACTGCGTGAGCACCGCCCTCATTAAGCCAGACGAGAGAGCCGGACGCTCTCAAGACAGTGCTTGCCAGTATAGTGCGGGATAAACTGCAACTGCAAATCGGACACAGGCGGTTGGTCGGCCCAAGTACCGCGTATAGTGCGGGATAAACTGCAACTGCAAATCGGACACAGGCGGTTGGTCGGCCCAAGTACCGCGTACGACGGATTGGAGCTCAACGTTTAGAGGCTCGTGCGTCTTCTTCCAATAATCCGGGTCTCCCTTTGGCATGATGTCCTCACATGATCCTGCGGCCCAACGCCGGCCGTAACCCGCGGCGGGCGCGAAACGTGCGCCATGAGCACAGCCGCCGCATGTGGGAACGCACGCCGTCGGGTTCACGGCCTTGTTAGCTTGCCTGATGTGCACCTTCAGTTTCTGTGACTGCATCGTTCACTTCACGATTCTGACCGTCCGCGTCTCTTCTCGTAGGTGATCAAGACCCGCGTAGCGCAAGCACCTGGATGATGCTTGACCTCGGCTCCTGTGAAGACACTGAAGATCCAACCGAGTTCGGTCAGCTTGTTGCGCTGCCGCCAGTCCTTCTGCCAGCGATCGGGGCGGAGATGCCATTCGGCTCCATCGCAGTACACGGCGTACCGCAGCTCCGGAAAGGCGAAATCAGCTCGGGTCACCAGGTGTCCCCCTTCGTCGCGGATCTCGTACTGGGTTACAACCTCCGCTAAGGCCTCGTGCTCGCGCATCGCAGCGAGGAGGGCTTCTTCGACCGGCGATTCGCACTCCCAGATCCGGGCCGGGGCGGGTATCGGCGCAGCCACCGTGACTTGCCGGCTAGGCTGCGTCCGAACCACCAGGTCCCACAGCAACGGGTTGTGTTCGGGGCGAGCAACGCGTTGAAACCATGCTCGATCCGCGATGATGACAACCTTCCCGCGGGCGCGCGTGATTGCCACGTTCACAAGCCTGAGCCCTACATCTCCACGGAGTAAAGCCCCGAGCTCCGTCCTGCCCACGCCGTCTACGACGTCGAAAACCACGCAGTCCGCGTCGCTTCCCTGAAACTGATGAACCGTACCCGCTTCAATTCGTCTGTAGGCGGGGTTCTCGGACCGCGCTTCGTGGCGAAGCCACTTTCTGAGAAGTCTGACCTGTGCTCGGTAGGGTGCAATGATCGCAATGGAAAGGTCCTGCTGCGCCTCGCCGACAGCGGCACAGGCAACTTCCATTGCAAGTTCGGCGGAAACAACGTTCCGCCAACTTTCGTGCGCCCTCTCACAGCGCGCGGCCAAGGCCGAAGTTTCGAGGAGCACTACGGACTCCCCCCGGCGAGGGGGAAGGTCCCTCAGCCACTCAAGGTCCGTTTCGTTGACGCCGCTGGAGACGTGAGGGTAGAGCGTCTGAACGCGCGCCCAGATTCCGGCGCAGCATCGTCGCTGCGCGTCGATGCGGGTTAGTCGATTGTCCGACAAGCGAATCGTCCTTGCCTCACCCTCGCCCTGTGAAATACCGGCCTTCTCGAAGATGTCCCGCCCCATCCACTCGATGGTTGGTGGCGAGCCCCCGTGTGACTCGAAGACCGGGCCAAGCTGACGCGGGTCTCCCGCTAGCAAGAACCGAGAGCGCGCGAGAGAGCCGAGAAATGCGCACTGGGCCGGGGGCACCATGGTGACTTCATCAACCAACACGCTGGACCATGCTATGTCACTGATGGGGTTTGCTTCAGAGCTGAGATAGGCCAGCGTGCTCGTCGTGAAGACGACGGCACTTTGACGGATGTGTGCCTGAATGGCACCGCGAAGCTCCTCTTGGACGGTAAGAAGCTCGGCACGAAGGGTGGCGAGCTTCTCCTCCGGTTCCTGCCTTCGTTCTGCCTCGTGGATTCGCCGAGAAAGCTCCTTCACGGCGGTCGTCAACTCATTGAGATTCTCCGGGCCTAGCAATTCGGGCCGATCCATTACCTCTGGCTTCCGTGGGTAACCGAAGCGAAGGATTCGTCGATCGGCAAGGTAAGCCTGGAGAGTGCTTGCGCCGTCACAGTGCAGCAGAAACTGCAGGACAGCGACGTCCACGGCGCGGTTGGAGGGAGCGACAACTAAGTGTTGTTCGTTTGGCGCGTGTTGAAGGAGCCCGGCCACAAGGCGGCCTATGGCGTAGGTCTTACCGGCTCCCGGCGGCCCCCACAGGAATCTCGCCCACGGCGTAGGGAGACCGGCGAGCCGGTCAGCTAGCGCGATGGCATCATAGTCACACAGCGAGTCTCCGGGGGGCTGAACCGCGCCGTTCAGGAGCCTCCGGGCCAGCGGAGGCATCTCAGGAAGCCCAGCGAGCCGCGTCGCGAGCGAATGCAACAGGAAGGCGCGGTCGACCTGAAGAACACCTGGCACGCAATCTGGAAAGATTTCGTTCTGCAACGCGAGATAGACTGCGGCGCCGTCAGGCTCCTGCCCAACCACCTTGCCACTGGTTCGCCAGCCACTTGGGGAGCGGAAGGTGACCGGGGTGTCGGTGGCGAAGGTCTCCTCTGAATCCACGAACAGCGCCTGGACAACTCGAGGGCCTACATGCGCACCTCGACTGACAGACTGGACGTGGAATGTGAGGGGTCTCAGAGTCGAGGCATACTCCTTGACAGCGTTGGCGATCTGGATGGTCACCTTCTCCGGGGGGACGGGAATTGTCGCAAGCCGATGGTAAACCTCCCACCCATGCGGGCTGAGTCTCACAACTCGCTCGTTCTTGCTGAAGAGCTGTGTCGCGTCCGGCAAGTCAGCCAACGCCTTGACGAGCTGTGTGAACTCCTCCGAACCCTCGAGCCTCCTGGCAACGCGCGCCCAGGGAACCCATCCATCCCTCGTAGTGGCCCCAAGCTCGGCGACGGCCCGAAGAAGGCGGAGAACGTCTTCTGTGATGGGGGTAGACATCACATCCTACTCAATCTCAATCATGAGGCGGCGTCCCCGGAGATGGCGCGTAATCGCCACGTGCGTCGTGGGCAAGCTAACGCGCACGTTGACCGGCCGCGGCGAGCGAAGGCGAGCCAGCGGTCCAGTCGAACGTGTTGTTCAAGTAAGCCGCTTCGCGGCAGCGTGATCTTCCCATTGTAACAAACTTCCTTCCTCCTGCCGCCAAAAAACTCTGTAAAGGGCTTCCCGTACCCGCCGGTGATCTGCTTTCCTTCTCCTAGTCCACCCCGTCAACGGACCCCTCAAACCCCCAGAGAAGGAGA
>JACPSX010000154.1:0-9823 GCA_016193065.1 Candidatus Tectimicrobiota bacterium
AGAAGAAACAAAGGTGCGATCATGATGAGAAGCAAGTGTTGAACCATATGCATGCTGAGGAGGTCTTCCGCAAGGGCATCGATGGGGGAGATCAAGGCCAGAAAAATGGCCGCGAGCCCGGCCCAGTAAAGTCCCAGTTGCCACCAGGGGGCGATGCGGGGAGAGCGGATTTTCAGCCGCAGCCAGCCGGCCGTGTACGTAGTCCCGAAGAGGACTAGGACCGTCAGAACATCCCCCCGCCAGTTCCAATGAGCCTCTGATGCACTCCCGGCCGGGCTATGGGCCCAGCCAACCGTTGGAAGCAGGAAGAGAAAGACACTGATGAATAGGGTGAGAGGGACCTTCACAGGATTTTTCCCGTTCTTTTCTAGCCCGCCGCTTCGCCGGAAGGTCCTAGGCCCCGGGCCGTCGGAGCAGCGCAGCACAATACAGTCCTCAGAAAAAATGCCGCTATCCATGTAGCTCAACATTTAAGCCAAAACCGCGGACAATTGCCAGTCTCAACCTGCCTTGCTCATCCCCTTTGTGTCATGGTGGGATTGGTCCCCATCCGCGCTCTCGGGGGCGCCCTCTTCGGCAAGGTCCTCGATGACAAACTGGGGGTGAGCAAGAGACCCCGGTCCCTTGACACTTCCAACGCATATGTTACCTTTGGTTTCATTTGGAAGGAATGGAGCGTTGCACCCGCTCTCAAGCTTTGCCGTCTGACGTCCGAAAAGAGAGGTGAAGAACTGGGAATCTGCTACAGGAAAGGGTATCAATGGTCGCTCCTGATTCTCATTCTCCCCGCATCAGCTCAGCTCAAGACATGGTGGAGTATTTCCAGGACCTCGTACGGGAGGCTCTCAAGAACCAGGAAATCGAAGCCAACGATCTGATCGAGTTTTACATCGTCCATCTCCTCTCCCAGTACACTCGGACCGACCAAATCACCCCCACCTCGGGAGGCTCCCTCTGGAAGGAACCTCTGGCGATTCAATTCCTCACGGCCTTGCAGGAGGAATTGGGCGAGAGCATCCGGCGGTTCAAAGAGCTGGGCGATTTTTCCCTGTTCATCTCGGGCTTCTACCCCGAGAGCTTGCAGCGCAAAGCGGTTGACCCAAACTACTACATCTCCCTGGGGTGCAGGGCCTACCGCAATGTGGCCCTGTTAACCAGGAACCGGGCCCTGTACGCTGATCTCTACAGCGACCTGAGCACACACTTCGAGAACTACGTCGACGTACTCTCGGAAGTCAGCGAGAAAAGCCACATCAGCAGCAACCTGGACGCGGTGCGGATCTACGAACGCTGGCTCAAGACCCGCAGCCAGCGGGATGCCAGGCTGCTCCAGAAACTTGGAATCGCCCCGGCTGGCCCCGGCCGCGAAAGCCAATTTGTCCAGTGAGTCTTCCCCAGTGATCCTCAAGGCCATCGAACAGTGCCTGCGGGAAATCTACCAGATCGAGCTGCCGCTGAGCGTCGAGGATTTTCTGATCGATCAGCACACTCTGGAGTCCGTCATGGAAAGAGGAAACTGCCGCATCGCCCATCGCAAGGCCGGCGGGTTTCTCCTGATTTCGGAAGGTTCGGATGACCTGTACCTGGCCGTCTACCTCGACGGCCGGATCATTTCCAACCTGACCAGCAACGACCCCCGGAATTCGCTGAACAGCGACAACTTGGCAGACTTCTGTACGGCCACCGAGGAGGTCAGCCACTTTGCCTACACGGCCTGGAATGCGTTGCAGTCGAAGCCGGTCACCCCTCTGGAGCTGGAGCTCCAGGGGGAGGTCGACAAGTTCGTAACGTGCTATTTCTTCTTGAACGGCCAGGGGGACCGCAACCTCCTGCCCAGCTTGAAGGCTCAACTTTTTGAGGAATTCTCCCTGGACGAGCAACTGGCGGCTGAGCAGCGTGCCCGCTATCTCACGGCCAGCCAATACGCGGGGCGCTACTGCCATCACCTGGAACAGTCTTACGTGCGGGAAGGGTTGCCGGAAGCCATGATCCGGGATCTCCGCCGCTTCTACCGCATGGGGATGGAGGGCAAGTTCCTCCACATCCAGCGCTCCCTCCTCCAATAAGGTCCCAGAAACACGTGAGGCCCCGCGGCCTTACGGCTGCAGGGCCCCTTATGTAAATCCACCGCTCCTTTAGTACATGTCAGGAGACGGCGGCATTCGCTCTTCACCTTCTCAACCACGATGGAGCCCTCGAAACCCGCATTCTGAGCAATCTGCCGAATGGGCTCCTCGAGGGCCCGCTTCACGATGTTGACTCCGATCTGCATGTCCCCATCGAACTTGAGGTTCTCGAGGGCAGGCACGGCACGCAGGTAGGCAACGCCGCCTCCCGGAACGGTGCCTTCTTCCACGGCCGCCCGGGTCGCGTGGAGAGCGTCCTCCACACGGGCCTTTTTCTCCTTCATGGCGGTCTCCGTGGCGGCTCCCACTTTAATGACCGCCACCCCGCCGACCAGCTTGGCCAGGCGCTCCTGGAGCTTCTCCCGATCGTAATCGGAAGTGGTCTCTTCGATCTGAGCGCGGATCTGCTTCACCCGCCCTTCAATATCCGCGGGCTTGCCATAGCCCTCCACGATCGTGGTGTTGTCCTTATCGATGGTGATCTTCTTGGCCCGCCCCAGGTCATCCAGGCGCACGTTCTCGAGCTTCACCCCGAGATCCTCAGAGATTGCCTGGCCGCCGGTCAAAATGCCGATGTCCCGGAGCATCTCCTTACGCCGATCCCCGAAGCCGGGGGCTTTCACGCCAGCGGCCTGCAGGGTTCCCCGCAGCTTGTTGACAACCAGGGTGGCCAGGGCCTCCCCCTCCACGTCTTCGGCTACGATCAGCAGGGGCTTTCCTACCTTGGCCACCTGCTCAAGCAGAGGGAGAAGGTCCTTCATACTGCTGATCTTCTTCTCGTGGAGCAGGATGAAGGGCTCTTCCAGTACCACCTCCATGCGCTCCGCGTCTGTGACAAAGTACGGGGATAGATACCCACGGTCAAATTGCATTCCCTCGACGATTTCCAGGGAAGTCTCCATGCTCTTGGCTTCTTCGACCGTGATGACCCCGTCTTTCCCCACTTTCTCCATGGCTTCGGCAATAAGATCTCCAATGGTCCGATCGTTGTTGGCAGAAATGGTCCCAACCTGGGAGATCTCTTTCTTGTCCCCAATCGTCTTGCTTTGCTTCTTCAATTCCTCCACGACCACTTCGACGGCCTTTTCAATCCCCCGCTTCAGATCCATGGGGTTGGCCCCGGCAGTGACATTCTTAATGCCCTCGCGGTAGACAGCCTGCGCCAAAACAGTGGCGGTGGTGGTGCCGTCACCAGCCACATCGCTCGTCTTGCTGGCCACTTCGTTCACCATCTGGGCCCCCATATTCTCAAAGGGGTCCTTGAGTTCAATTTCCTTGGCTACGGTCACCCCGTCCTTCGTAATCGTGGGCGATCCAAACTTCTTGCTTAAAACGACGTTTCTTCCCTTGGGGCCCAGGGTGACCTTGACCGCGTTGGCCAACTGGTCTACCCCTTTCATGATCTTGTGGCGGGCCTCCTCATCGTAAAGTATCTGCTTTGCTGCCATCGATGCTTACCTCCTCAAGAACTTCATTGCTCTGTTAAAAGTTGTAGGAGACTTGCTGCTTATTCAATCACCCCGAGAACATCCTCTTCTCTTAAAATGAGGTACTCATCCCCTTCAATCTTCACCTCAGTGCCGGCGTACTTCCCAAACAGAATCCGATCACCTTTTTTAAGATCAATGGGGCGGTTCTTGCCATTTTCCAGGAGCTTACCGTTTCCGACGGCCACGATCTCTCCCTCCTGGGGCTTTTCCTTAGCGGTATCGGGGATGATGATTCCCCCCTTCTTTTCCTCTTTTTCTCCTTCAATTCTCTTGACCAGGATGCGGTCATACAGGGGACGCACTTTCATGGGGCTAACCCCTCCTTTCTGCGCCGTAGGGTTTCTCTATTGGTAGTTCAACCAGGACTTCAGATAATCTTGTTAGCACTCAGCTTAGGCGAGTGCTAACGGCGCATAATATAAATTCCCTGGGAACCTCTTGCAAATGCAGAAAACAGGAAACTTCACCTTGATTTTGCAGAATACCAGAATTAACGATGTTAATCTATGTATTTTCCTTGAATTTTACCTATAATCTTTAAATCTCTTTAATTTTCATAATCTAAAACCAGTTCGATTCAATGGGGCTGGTATTCGCGAAAAAACTTCTGTATAAAGTAAACGATTTTTAGATATCCATGTAATGCCCCGCTTCAGTGCGGCATTTCTACAGGAGGAAAGAGGATGGATCTTACTGGAAAGGTTGCGATTGTAACAGGTGGGGGGAAAGGAATTGGGGCGGCCATTTGCCGCAAGCTGGCCAAGTACGGAGCGAACGTTGTCCCTCTCGATATTGATGAGCCAGCCGCTCGGAGCGTGGCCTCAGAAGTCGAATCCATGGGACGCAAAGCTTTGGCCCTCAAAACGGACATCACGGACAAAAGCCAAGTCGATGCCATGGTCAAACAAGTAATCGGCTCCATGGGCTCGGTCGATATTCTGGTTAATAACGCCGGTTGGGACAAACTGGCCCCCTTCATTGAAACGACTCCGGACTTCTGGGACAAACTCATCGCGATTAATCTGAAAGGGGTGCTGAACTGTTGCCAGGCTGCTCTTCAACCGATGATCGAGCGGAAATCCGGAAAGATCATCAACATCGGCTCCGATGCAGGACGCGCTGGCAGCAGCTTTGAGGCGGTTTATTCCGCTTGCAAAGGCGGTGTGATTGCCTTTACCAAGACCCTGGCCCGGGAAGTGGCGCGCTACAACATCAACGTGAATTGCGTCTGCCCGGGACTCACGGATACACCCCTCTTGGGTCAGATCAAGGCCGATCCCCGAGGAGCCAAGATCACTGAGGCAGTCCAGGCGGCGACACCCTTTCGCCGTCTGGCCAAGCCCGAAGAGGTTGCAGGGGCTGTTCTCTTTTTTGCCTCACCGGAGTCGGATTTCATCACCGGCCAGACCCTCAGCGTCAGTGGCGGCTTGACCATGATGTAGCAGATCCTGGCTTCCGGTCCCATCCATCCGCGGGGGAGAGCGCCGCTCTCCCCCGAGAACTCAGGAAGCCGTGGAAGTCCAGAACATACTCCAGCAGATCGATCGCTTCCGAAGTTCCGCCTACCGGATCCTGGGCGTGCTGGCTGGCTTTTCTCTCCTGAGCTACTTTTTTTCCGGGCAAATCCTCCACTTCCTGCTGCGTCCCCTGGGCCGGCCGCTAGCTTTTTTCAGCCCCGGGGAAGCTTTTCTAGCCCACGTCAAAATCGCCGTTTTCTCCGGAATCTTCCTGTCCGCTCCCTATCTGCTACACCAGAGCTGGATCGCCTTCGCCACGCTGGCGTTTGAAACCGGCAAGCGCTACACATGGCTGCTCGTATTGGCGGCAAGCATTCTGTTCCTGGCCGGAACCGCTTTGGGCTATACTTTGGTTCTCCCTTTCGGTCTCAAGTTTCTGCTGGGCTACGGAACTGCCCAGATCCAGCCCATGATCTCCGTGGACAGGTACGTCAGTTTTGTGTCCACCATGATCCTGGTCTTCGGTTTTTGCTTCCAGCTCCCCCTCATCCTCTTGGCCTTGGGTCAGGTAGGTGTCGTCGACAGCCGCAAGCTTTCCCGCTTCCGCAAGTACGCTTTCTTACTCATTGCCGTGTTTTCCGCCATCATCACCCCCACACCGGATGCTTACACGATGATGCTCCTCATGGTTCCCCTGGTCTTTCTCTACGAAATCAGTATCATTCTTCTCTGGTTCCTCGGCCGCAAGAAGGCCCACCCTCCCCGCTGAAGTCCGCCGGACCGATCGGGATCGTCCGCAGAAGATCACTGCTGTACCAGGGGCTGCGCGGGAAGCTGGATTCCAAGGACAATCGCCAGGGAGGTTTTTTCATTTGCCCGGGACAACAAGAAGGAGTGGACCATGAAAGCCGTGATCTTTGAGCAGCACGGGGATCTGGACGTTCTAAAGTATACAGACATCCCGGAACCGGTTCCCGGACCCGGAGAAGCCCTGGTGCGCGTGAAAGCCTGCGCCTTAAACCATCTGGATATCTGGGTGCGCCAGGGGCTTCCCGGGGCCCAAATCCCCATGCCTCATATTCTGGGCTGCGAGTCGAGCGGGGAAGTGGTCCGCACTGTGGGAGAAGCGGGCAGGATCAAACCAGGCGACCAGGTTCTGGTACCTCCCGGACTTTCCTGCGGGCACTGTGAGTATTGCCGTACGGGCTATGACAGCCTGTGCCCTGAATACCGCATGATGGGCTACCATCTTCAGGGGGGGTACGCGGAATACCTCAAAGCCGCCTCCGCAAACCTGATCCCGATTTCCCCCGATCTCTCCTTTGAGGAGTGGGCCGCCGTCCCCCTCGTTTTTCTCACCGCCTGGCATATGCTCGTGACCCGGGCCGGTGTGCAGCCCGGAGAGGAGGTCCTGGTCCAGGCCGCCGGCAGTGGTGTGGGCAGCGCCGCCATTCAGATCGCCCGGCTGTGCGGGGCCAGAGTCATCGCCACGGCCGGCACCGAGGAAAAGCTCAAGAAGGCGCGCGATCTGGGAGCCCACGACACCATCAACTATGCGGAGAAGAACTTCGTCGAAGAGATCAGCCGCCTCACGGATCAGCGCGGGGTCGATCTGGTCTTTGAGCACGTGGGTTCCAAGACCTTTGAGAAAAGCCTGGCGTGCTTGGCCAAGCGGGGCCGGGTCATCACCTGCGGAGCAACCGCAGGGGCGCAGGTCACCTTGGACCTGCGCTTCCTCTTTGTGCGCCAGCACGCGATCATGGGAAGCTACATGGGAGGGCACAAGGAGCTGCTGGACATCATCAAGCTGGTCAAGCGCGGCGCCCTGCGCCCCGTGGTCGACAAGGTTTACCCGTTAGAGCTGGCCTGCGAGGCTCAAAGGCGGATGATCGAGCGGCAGCAGTTCGGCAAGATCGTCCTGCGCTGCTCCTAGGAGAACCCATGGGTCACTACGTCGTTTTCTCCACCTGCAAGACCTCGCCGGAAAAGATTGAACCCTACCGGGCGGAACACAAGGAGTTCCTGGAAATCGGACTGTTCTCGTTCGAGATCCGGGAGTGGCGGCAAGAATACTAAAGCGGAAAGGAGGTCAGGGATGTACCGGGTCACCAAAGAGATCCACTTCTGCTACGGGCACCGGCTTCTGGATTACAATGGTAAGTGCATGCACCCCCACGGCCACAATGCCCGGGTCGAGATCGAGCTCTCGGCCGGGAGCCTGGACTCCCGGGGAATGGTCGTGGACTTTGGCGATATCCAATCGGCCATAAAAACCTGGATCGATCGGGAGCTCGACCACAAGATGATCCTGTGCCGCAGGGACCCTCTAGCCAAAGCCCTCTCGGAGCTCGGGGAGCCTTACTATCCGATCGACGAGAATCCGACGGCCGAGAACCTGGCCCGCCTCATCTACGAATACGCGGTCTCCCAGGGGTTCCCCGTGTCCGCCGTGCGGCTCTGGGAGACACCAACCTCGTTTGCCACCTACGGACAGGCATAGGTGGTTCTGTCCTCCACTCCCGCGAGCCGGAAGGCGCTGCGCCTCTCCTCGCACTTGGCGCAGGTTCCGCAGTGAAGATCCCCCTGGGGTTTCATGCAGGAAAACGTCAAGTGGAGGGGAAGATCCCGCCCCTTTTTTATGACCTGGACTTTTGTGAGCCCTCGGAAGGGGGTGAAGACCTCCAGAGGGTGAGCGAGGGCAGCTCCGGCTACAGCTCCAAAGGCGCGGAAAAACTCGGGCGTGGCATCCGGGAAAGGGTTAGCCTCCAGGGGGGCCAGGGCAATCCGATGGATGCCGTTCAGGCTGCAAAAGACCACGGCTTTGGCCAGGAGCAGGAGATTTCGTCCCGGCAGGTAGACAGCATCGTCTGGGGTGCCCGCCTCCGGCACCCCTTTCCCGCTCACACTCCAGTGTTCCCTGTACACATCGGAGATGGGGAGGTCAAAAACCCTCAAGGGCTGGATCTGGGGCTTGCGCACTGCCGCCAGAAACCTCTTCAGCCAGTGCAGTTCTGCTTCCTCCCAGTGCAGTCCCTGGCGGATGTAGAGGGGAAAAACCCTCTCGTGCCCTGCGCACAATTCCGAGACCAAAACACAACTATCCAGCCCCCCACTGATCAATACGGCAATGTTGCCGGTTTCATTCGCCACAGGCGCTCCGATCTTTCTCTATTTTTCCCCTGACCGCTGGAAAATTCTAACTCCGATCCGAAAAAAGATCGAGGGAAGAATCCTCGGAAGCTGCCCTCCATCCGAGTCGCGAAAATCGGAGTTGACCCATGACAAAAGTCGCGTAAACTCCCTCTTAGAATCTCAAAGAACAACAGACCCGGAAACTTTCTGAATTCCTTGTGAGCCCGGACTCCGGACCCGTCTCCGGGGAGCGACGCTTCGGAAGGGGAAGGATGGGAGGGGGCCATCTCCGGAGTCGGACCACGGAAATCGTCGCATGATCTGGAGGGCATCATGATCCAAGCAGTCAGAACCCTGAAGCTGTTGTCCCTGCTGGTATTCTTCTTTATCGGGTTGGGAACCATCAGCACGCCTCCACTCCTTGCCCAGGAAAGAAAGGCCCCGCTTGTCGTCTGCTATTCCGCCCTGGTGGCCTCTCAGTCGATCCCATGGATCGCCAAAGAAGCGGGGTTCTTCGACCGCCAGGGGCTGGCCGTGCGGCTGGTCTACATTGCCTCCAGCTCCAAGAGCACGGCGGCGCTCCTGTCGGGAGACGTGGACGCCTGCATCACCGGCGGCATCGGGATCATGAGAGCGAAGCTGGCCGGGGCGGAGGTCTACCAAGTCCCCGCTCATCCAGCGCGTCGTCCAGGCCAGGGCAGACGGGGTTCACCGGTTCCAGACCGATAAAGCCTACGCTTCGAAAGTCATCAGAAGTACACACGGTCCTCGAGCGCAGAGGATTTGGAAGCGACTTACCGGGCAGAGGGGAGCATCATGGACCGGGGACTCAACGTGCACCGGGATGCCCTCCAGGCTACACTGGAGGAGATTCGCAAGGACACCCCGCAGGCCGCCCAGGCCAAGCCAGAGGACTTCGTCGATTTGCGCTTTGTAAACGACCTCAGGCAAGCCGGTTACCTGGAGCGCCTGTGGAAATAGCCGAGTCAGACTCGCCAGTCTAGGATCTTCTGGATATATCCTTCTTGCTGGCGCAGCAGCGGATACTCACGCTCCAAGATTTGCCAGCTTCTAGTGCCAGCGTCGGGTATGTTTTGGAGAGCCGTATCCGTAAGAAATTCGCTTCTCCGCGAAGGGGGTCTCCCGGCTTAATCTGCTCAGTTCCCTCAAGACATCGAACTTCTCGCGATTGCCTTCGAGCCCCCCATGGTGGAGGCCATGGGGATCGAGAAATCGCACATGCGTCCTTTGTTCGGCGCGATTTCTAATCCACAGGATAAAGTCCGGGTAAAAACCGCTGCGGCGGAAGAATCCGACGCCCACTTTGGGAAGGTTACGAAGGAGGAAGAGTTCGAGGTGACAATATGGCTCGGCTTCGTGGTTGTTCCTCCAGAAGTCCCGCAGATCCTCTGCAAATTTAGCCTCCGCCTTCCCCAGCCCCGGAGGACTCACGGACATGTCTTTCGCCCAGTCCCCTTCGGAACTCAGAAGAAGCGGGCTAAAAAGGTGCTGGTCAACGTGGAGACGAGGCAGTGGTTTCCCACCATCACTGAATAGCTCCGTCGGGTTACGGAGCAATGCCTCCAACTCCTGGAGCAACTCCTCAGAAGTGACCCGA
>JACPSX010000154.1:9845-11088 GCA_016193065.1 Candidatus Tectimicrobiota bacterium
GAGACGACGCTGTCATGGACAGCCGGCAGTGAGCCCAGTTCCAAATGCCGGCCCTCCGCTTCCCTCTCCATGCAAGCGACGAATCTGTCCAAATAAGTCTTCAATACCCTTAATGCCCCTTCCTGCACCAAATGCGGATTGAAGAGGTCATCCGCGGGTATGGAGAGGGTGCTATTTTGCAGAATGGATGAAAGATGGCTGCGCGGAACATAAAGATTTCCACAGTCCCGAGCAGCCTTGTACTCAACCAGATCCGCGTGCAGTGTATCCAGATCCAACAGTCCCACGTTCGTTGCATCCGAAAAATCTACTCGTTTCCGCTTCCCCATCCACTGAGTGGGAACATCTCGGCCCGATACGGCCGTCACTTGCGGAGTTAAATCCACCGAGACATGGAGAGGTTCCACGCTGAGAGTCCAGGTCTCGGATTCCACCTTGTAACCGGACTGGGGTTTTGGGATAGGCAGCTCCGGCCATGGATCGAAGGACTTCCGGACCGGAATACGGAGTTCCTGGCCCAGATCCTCTTGCCCCAGCATCTCCCGGAAGGACTGGATGTAGTCCGCGTTCCAACCGAAAATGAAAAGGGTTTCGAGTCCGTCCAAACCTTCGGGGTGGGGAGCCTCCTCGGGAAGTGCCGCGCTCCGCTTTAGAGTCCATTTCTTGCCTTTCAACCTCACACCGCGTCCAAAGAGTTGGATCACCTGAGGTCCTTCCCCCTTCCCGATATTGAGGAGCCCCATCGCGGAAACCCGCCAACTCGACCACCCCTCAATGAACTTCTTCGCTCCAATCAGCAAGTTTACCCGCGAATCCGGCGCATTGACCGCTGCAAAGAGCGAGGGCGTAAACCGGTCTTCCCGGACCTCGATTCCAAGGTTCTCCATCAGGTGCTTCTTGAAAGCCGACACGTCGCCGATGTTGATGACCCCAAAGTAGTGGTTCTCCTTTCCTTCCGGTGCCGAGACCCGCAGGGCCAACTCGCCTTCCGCGCCTTTGATCTCCCACACTTCCAGGCCGCCTTGCCCGTGAAGCATCTCTGCGGCAATCTGCTTGTAAAGGCCGTCGGCATCTTTTTTCTTGAGATAGTTAAGACGCGAAGCGAAGAGGTCCTCCCTTGAATCCTGGTCGGTAAAGCCGCTCTCTCCTCTCAGGATTCGCCGCATGCTTTTCACGGCCCAATCCCGATCTTCCAGAAAATGTCTAAGGAAAGCGACGACCGTAGCCACATCGCTCCGCTTCT
>JACPSX010000105.1:0-3285 GCA_016193065.1 Candidatus Tectimicrobiota bacterium
GGCCAGTTCCTTGCTCAAAGCCCCGCCTTCCACCCGGTCCGTCCAGTCCTCCACGGGTCCCAACTTCCCATGGTTAAACCGGGGCATGTAATCGTCCAGGGAAACCGTGGCTTCTTGTTCCTTCTTGCGCCCCCGAAGCTTCAGGTAGCAGAGATTTTTGGCGGTAGTGAAAACCCATGGCAGGAAAGAGCCCGGCGTCCTCAGCGTGCCAATCTTCTCCAAAATGGTAACAAAGACGTCCTGGAGTACCTCCTCGGCATCGGCGCTGTCGCTCGTCATTTTCAGCGCGTAGTAGTAGAGCTTCTCCTGGCACTGCTCCAGGATAGACTCCAGAGCCCCCTTGTCTCCGGCTTGCAGTCTCTTGACGGCTTCGCTGAGGGCCTCGGTATTTTGCGGGTTCTTTACCATGGTAATCCCCTAATTTCAGCGCACTTCGTCGCCCGACCCCGCAGGGTTGGCTTCATTGACTTCTATCTTTTTAAACGAGGAAAGAAGGCGCGGGTTACAGGGAGCCCAAGATTGCTTTAAGGTGTCCTAAGGCGCGATGGAGATTGACCCGGACTGCTCCGGGAGATGTCTCCGTAACGGCCGCAATCTCCTCATGGGTAAGGCCGCCGAACCGGCTGAGGAGAAGCACTTCTCGCTGAGAGGACGGCAGGCAGGCGATGGCTTGTGTGAGCCGTTGCGCGAGCTCCTCACCTTCGATCTTTTGAACCGCTGTGGGCGCTGGATCGGCCAGGCCTTCTAAGAGTTCCGGGACTTGATGCTCCCGGTCAGGTCTCTTCTGACGGAGAATATCCAGTGAGAGGTTTCGTGCGATGGTGAAGAGCCAGGTCCGCAGAGTTGCCGTGGGACGGTAGCGGTCGCGGGCAAGGTAGACCCGAAGAAACGTCTCCTGAAGTAGCTCTTCAGCAATCGCTTGATTTCCGATGTGCCGTAGCAGAAAGTTGAACACCGCCTTGTGGTGTCGCTCATAGAGGATTTGAAACGCGCGGGCGTTGCCATCGCGTATCTCCTCCATCAACTGCTCATCAGGAGTCTCTGGCGACATCTTTTGCCCCGGTAAGGGGATCTTGTGGCCCAAATTACCCTTCGATCGGCTCGGCGGCGAAGGTTCCAAATTCAAAGCTGAGCCGGTAGTGTCGGCCGCAGCATTCGATCCTGTCGCCCGCCTGGGCGCCTTCCGGTACGAAGATCCTCGTCTCGCATGTCGGACAGGTTACCCAGTGCGCGATGGTTGCCCCCCAGGAATCGTCCTCCTTCCTCAGCCTGAGGAAGAGGCCGGCTCAGTTTGGACAGGTGATTATGGAACCGTCCGTGGCGCCGGTCGGGACCGGAAGGTCAGCCCCGCAGTCTGGACAGCGAATGGTCTCCATGCTTCCTCCTTACAGTCCCAGCAACTGCTGGAGCTTGCCGCGGTCGAACCCCACGACGGGCTCTCCGTTTACCAGGATCACCGGAACGGCGCGAGCACCGGTCAGGCGTACCAGCTCATCCGCGGCTTCCGGATGATCCAGCAAGTTGACATCTCGAAACGTGACCCCTTTAGACGAAAGAAACTCTTTCGCCGCCTTACACGAACTTCACGTCGGGGAAGAGTAAACAATGACCTGTCGGTTGCTCATGGTGCGTCCTCCTTCCAGGTAATCAATCTTTTGCCTCCAGGTCCAGCGCCTCCAGGATTGGGCAGGTGCTGGCGGGACCCTTGCCGGAACACTGCTCCGCAAGACGATCGAGGCCCTTTCTCATGGCCTGCAGCGTCCGGATCTTCTCTTCGATGTCCTTGATCTTGGCTTGTGCCCGCCGCAGCACGTCAGCGCAGCGGGCACCGGATGTGGCCCGCAAGGACAGCAGATCCTTGATCTCTTTCAGGGAGAACCCGAGTTCCTGGGCTCGTTTGATGAAGCGGATTCTGCGGACGCTGTCCGACGCGAAGGCACGGTAGCCCGACGGTGTACGGGCCGGTCGGGGGAGCAGACCCCTGCGCTCGTAATATCGGATCGTCTCGACATGCACCCGGCCCTGCCGGGCCAACTTTCCAATCGTCAGCGCTTCCATATTTCTTATCCCTCCACTGTGAAGTTTAAACCCTGCACCTAGGTACAGGGTCAAGACAATTTTTCACTAAGATGCGGTGATAGACATAGATGGCGAAACTTTTGCCTCCTCTGATCAGAAGGCCCCGTGGACCCGGAATTGAATCTACTTCATCTTGATCCCCAAAACTCATTGGTTTAGAATTCTTTACCCGGAACGGCCTGCGGTATTTCCAAATCATGTGCTAGTCTGCGACATGCGCTTGTGTAACACAGCGAAACTGAACGGGCTCAAGGTGCGCGAGCTGTTCCGATGGCGCCTTTTGAAAGCGAGGGGTTTGACAGAATTTCGGATCGAGGTAGAGTATGGGCGAGGATCGATTACGTGGTGGCGGCAGCGGCGGGCTGACTGACGGGGACATTTGGACGCGCGCTGGCGGCGCGCCAGATCGACACCGATGACGGAAAGCTCTCCTCGGAAGTCACGGGGGAAATCGAGCTCGAGGGCAACGTCCTGATCATCCGGCGCATTCGCGTTCATTACCGGGTGCGGGCCGGAGAGGATGAGCGGGAAACGATCGAACGGGTCCACGGGATGCACGCCGAGCGCTGCCCCGTCGCCCGGTCGTTGAGAGGAGCCATCGAGATCCGGACTTCCTATGAACTGATTGCTTGAGGGCCCGGTACGGCGGTCTCCGGGGCCGCTTGCTCCTGGCCCGGCCGGCGCGACCAAGATCGCTGGAGGGTAAACTCCCATGTTCCTGATGGCCGGGCTTGGCCTTGTGGTGGGAATTCCCCTGGGGTTCGGCATCCACCGCGGCGGCTTCTGCATGCACAGCGCCAGCCGGGAATTTCTCAGCGGGACGCCCTCCCCGTCTCTGTTTGCTTACTTGCTGGCGCTGGGAATTCAGTTGCTGTTGGTGAACGGACTGGCGGCGGAGGGTTTCTTCGTACTGGGCTTCGCCATCGGGGGATTGCTTGCGGCCGAAGGGCTTCTGCGACCGCTGACCCTGTGGCTGTTGCGCTCCGCCGTCCCGTTTGCCGGGCCGGCCTCTCTCCCGTCGTTGCTGGGACTGAGGCAAGGCTGGATCATCGGGGGAGGACTGGCGCTGATCGCTCTCCTGTTCCGGATCCTTCCCAGGCCTTCCTCATCCGGGACAAACTGGTCGTGGCAGCGTACCGGAATCGTCGTGGGTCTCTTGGGGACACTGGCGTGGGTGGCGGGCGCGCCGGTGGGGTGGCACTGGGG
>JACPSX010000105.1:3309-7791 GCA_016193065.1 Candidatus Tectimicrobiota bacterium
CCGCACCCTCCTGGGGGGCCTGGTCAGCCCAGGGCAGCATCCCATGACCTGGGGCACCTTCATGATTCTCGGTATCCCTCTGGGAAGTTGGCTGAGCGCGTGGTCCCGGGGGACGCTGGAGTGGTGGGTGCCGGAGGGCTGGGAACTGGCGCGGCGCTTTTGCGGGGGACTGTTCATGGGAATCGGGGGGACGGTGGCAGGGGGGTGCAACATCGGCAACTCGCTGACCGGGGTTTCCATCTTTTCACTGAACAGCCTGGTGGCGACGGCGAGCATTCTTCTGGGCGTGACGCTGGCTGTCCGCGCATTTTCTTCCCGGGACCGGGTGTGCCCCGCCAGGGCGACTTGAACTAGCCCTCCGCATTAAAAGGCGACCGCTTTACCCTTCATCTCAGGATGCAAGGGGCAAAGAACCTGAAAGGTTCCGGTGTTTGTCGCCGTGAAGAAGATGACATCAATGTCGCCGGGGGCTGCATGGGCATGCACGGAGAGCTCAACGGGGCAGACTCCGGACGTGCAGTCGTGGTAGGGCACCAACTTCCCCTCGGGATGGTGAGCAGCATGTTCGCCTTGCGGAGTGCCCGCCGTATCTTCCTTGGACAGCCAGAGCAAATTGCTGGGCCGGAGCCCAATGATGTGGTAGTGGTGCTCCTGCAAGCCACGGTTCCGCACCACAAGCTGGATTCTCTGCCCGACCGGGATGCTCAGGAACGCGGGCAAGAAACCCGTATCCGTCATTTCGACGTTGATGGTCATGATGGCGGCAGATGAATCATTCTGTTTAATGTCCTGCCGGGCTGTTCCCGTTTTTTGACGAGGCGATGGGGTTGTCACTGCCCTCGATTCATTTACGGGTGATTTCCCCCGGCGTTGTTCGTGGGCTTCGCCCACGGAGGCGCCAAAAACAAGGGGGATTATCATCACAATGACAAAGGCGTGCGGTCCCAGGTTGCGTTTCAGCAGCATACGTCCCTCCCTTCATTTGGACTATGGCTGGCCGTTCAGAGATTTCAAATAGGCCTCCAAGGCGTCGATTTCCTCGTCATTTAACCGAATGCTGCTCATCTGGGGGCGTGTCTCCAGGGCACGCAGCACATCCGATATCGTCTTGCCTCGAATATTTGGAGCCGCAAATGCCGCTTTCCCTCTACCATCGGGGCCATGGCAATAAGCACACCCGATTCCCCCGGCACTCCTCTCGAACACGATTTTGCCCTTTGCCACCAGATCCGGTTTCGCATCGTCATTGGCCGCACCGGGACCGACGAGTCCCGGTGAAACCAGGATGAATGCGGCAATCCACACGAGGAGAGACAAACGTTTGCTCTTCAACTCCCTCACCTCCGTGAATTCGACGAAGACAGGATGGATTTCTTCTGAGCCAACATGCTGTTATGAATCCCGCCCTGGTCGGCGAGAAGCTCCCCGGTGAAGTCCGGGTTGTAGCGAACAAATCCTCCTGAATGTGTGTCCCCTCCGTTAGCGGAAGGGATGCGCGCTTTGACCTGCCGTTTGCCCAGATCAAACACGATGGTTTCCAGGGTCCCCGAACTGGTTATCCACATCTCGTTGGCGCTCACATCAGGGTGGAGAGTGTTGTGGTCGATGGTCTGGCCCCCGATGGGGAATTCTCTGACGGTTGTAAAGGTCTTTGTGTTCACCAGGCCGAGAGAGCCCCCGAGATTAAACGACATTTCACCTTTACCGATGACCCAGAGCTCGGTCTCGTCCCAGTTCAATGCGATGTTGTAGGGCCCCGGAACACCCGACTGGGTCGAGCCGACGACCGTGTCCGTGGAGTTGTCGATCTTGTAGATGCGGCTGCCGGAGGAGTCGCTGACATAGGTGTACTTGCCGTCGGAAGTAAAGGCAAAACCGTTGGGGTACATACCCACCCCTGGAATGATCTTCACCCGGCCGCTGGCCAGATCCAGCTTGCCGACCGCCCCGGCGAGCTTATCGGCGACGGAACGGCCGCCGAGAATAAGCCCTGAGTAAATGTACCTGCCCGAGGGATCCACGTCGGACTGATAGGGAAGGGCATTGAAGTTGAGCGTTCCAAAGGTCATCACGATCCGATGATCGTCGTTGGGGTCCAGGAGGATGCGAGTCTGGTCGGCTTCAACGAGAACCCGATCGCGCCCTTTCCAGTCCCTGAACGCATTGACATGGTGAGGACCCACTGGTGTGCTGAGCACCTTGTCCAGCTTCAGCGTCCTGGCGTTGACGATCAACAGCGTGCCGCCCTGTTGCTCAACAGTCCACGGCTGGTCGCCATCCCCGGTGGGAACATAGAGCCATTTGCCGTCCGGAGAGATGCCCAGCCCGTGGGGGGTCATCATCTTTTTAAATCCCAGATCATAAGACGCGGAGGTGACAACCTCCTTCGTGTTGGCGTCAATAATCTGGAGACCCGCGAGCTTGTAGGTCTTGGAGTAAGTCCCCGCATAGCCCTTCCCTTCGCTGGTAATGAATACCAGTGGGTGCTTGGCCGGATCCCAGGCGTTCGGGCCGCTGGAATCATAGGTGGCAATCAACCGGACGTTGGCTTTCAGGGAAGTTTCGGTATCCCATCCGCTGGGGGGGGCTCCCTGCGGCGCCGCTTGAAGCTGGCCGGCCTGGATGACAATACTCGGCGCCATGGACTTTAGCTGCTGCTGAAGCTGAGCAATGATGCGTTCTTTCTCCTGTAATTGCGCTTGTAGTTGCGCGTCAGATCCTTTTTTCGCCCGTCCTACGGCCTGCGCTGCTTCACCTTGGGGTTGAAAAGATATGGCCCCGGCGGCCGCCGCAAGCAACGAGACGATTCCCAGGAGAACCCATCGAGCTAGGAGTTTCTTTGCTACACGGATCATAGTCTTCTTCTCCTTTCGGCTATTCTTAGGACCACACAGGTCCCAACCAGAGATCCTTCACATCCCATCGTCTTTTCCCTCCCCCGCCGCCATCCGATCCGCACCGAGGGCCCGGAGGGCGTGAATCAGTTGCTTTGCGCCGATCTCCTTCAACAGATAGGCGCAGGCCCCGGCTGAGAGGACTTTATTTCTCTCGGTCTCATCGAAATAGGAAGTTAGAACCACGACCCGCGCCATGGGGATCATGGCGGCGATCCTCCGGCATGTCTCCACTCCATTTCCGTCGTCCATCTTGACGTCGAGGAGCACCAGATCAGGCCTTAAACTCATCACCTGTCGCAGGGCCTCCTGCCCCGTGGCTGCGGCGCCGACGATTTCGAGCCCCTGCTTCCTGCCCAGCGCGGCTGTGAGTTCCTGCCGCACCTTTTCGTGGCCATCAACGATCAGGACCTTGATGTTTCCCATGTTCATCGCGCTCCTAGCGCTCGCCTCTTATGCACTCAATTTGCTTTCCCTGAGGTCTGCCCACAAGTGCCGTCTTTCCTTATCTGCGGATCCCCTTGTCCAAAAAAAAGGGGCCAGACGGCCCCCTGGAAAAGGCCATCCGGCCCTGCGTCTTTCTCCAACCGTGCCGTTAAGATCCTTTGGGCTCCGTCGCTCCTCCCTTCGACGCCCGCGTGGCCAGGTAGGCAGCCGCTGCGGAGCGGCGGGTCAGGTTGAGTTTGCTTAAGATGCTGCTGACGCAATTCTTGACCGTCTTGTCGCTCAGAAAGACCTCTTTGGCGATCTCCTTGTTCGTCTTACCCTTGGCGATGAGAGTCAGGATGCGCTGCTCGCGTTCGGAAAGCATGGCGAGCCCTTCGTCGGCGCTGCCCATCCCCATCTTTCGCACCCGTTCCAGGACCTTATCCGTGACGGATGGGTCAAGCAAGGAGTTACCCCGGGCCACTGTTTGGATCGCCTCGACCAGCGTCTGCCCGCGCACCTGCTTGAGCAGGTAGCCGGAGGCCCCGGCTACGATGGAGGCGAGGACCGCCTCCTCGTCGGCATAGGAGGTGAGCATGATGACCTTTGCCGACCTCGCTTCGCCCACGACCTCCAGGCCCGGTTTGTGGCTGAGAAGGGTACGGAGACCCATGCGCACCACTTCGTGGTCGTCAACGATCAGGACTCGGATTGGCTTTTCTTTCATCCTGTTTCCCCTCCCTGGTCTCGACTAGCGGGATTTCCACTGTAATCTCGGTGCCGTCGCGAGTACTCACGATCGACAAGGTTCCTCCCAGAGCTTTGGCTCTTCTCGCCATGTTCTGCAAACCCTGGCCGCCAGTGGCTTCACCTGCTTTCGGATCGAAGCCCGCACCATTGTCCTTGATGGAGAGAACCAGGCGATCCCCGTGAGACGAGAGTCGAACAACTGCCTTGCTCGCCCGGGCGTGTTTCATGATATTGATCAGGGCTTCCTGAACAATGTGGGTCAGTTGGATGACCTCTTCCTGACTGAGCCCCTTTACCTCCTTGGTGATGAGCGCTGCTTCCATGAGGGAATTTACTCGGAAGGCCTTGACGGCTTCCTCCAGGGCCTCTTCGATACCCTTCGCCCCCGCTGGATTGGGACGCAGGTCAAAAA
>JACPSX010000106.1 GCA_016193065.1 Candidatus Tectimicrobiota bacterium
CCCCTTCCCGCCGGGGCTGCACGCCAGGCTGCTGCCGAACGGGAACCTCTTGTTCGCCGGCAGGAGCGGCAAGGTGGATCCTCCCGATCGGCCCGGCGTGGGTAAGTACCCCATGGGCGGCGCCGCCGGGTGGCTCATCGAGATGGACTGGAACGGGAAGATCCTCTTCCAGTATCGCGACCCGAGCATGCACCATGACTTCCACCCGATGCCCAACGGGAACTACATTTACGTGGCCTGGGATAAAGTGCCCAAGGACCTCCAGAACAAGGTACGCGGAGGCTACAAGGGGTCCGAGCACCACTCCGACGGGTCCATGTTCGCGGACAAGCTCGTGGAGGTCAACCCCAGGGGCGAGGTCGTCTGGGAATGGCGCGCCATCGATCACTTCGACGTGAACGTTGACATCATCGGGCCGGTCCACCCCCGAGAGGAATGGTCCCACTTCAACAACGTGGACGTGATGGAAAACGGCAACATCCTGACGGACGGCCGGCACCTGGACAGCATGATGATCATCGACAAGAAGACCGGGAACATCATCTGGCGGTGGGGCAGCGTGGCCTACCTGGATGAGGGCGGGACGATCGAGTTCTGCCGCGGCATCAACACCATGGGCGGCCAGCACGACTGCAATGAGATCCCCACGGGGTATCCCGGCGCGGGAAACATCATCTGCTACGACAACGGGATGTACGTGGACGAGTCCCGAGCCGTCGAGGTGGACCCGAAGACGAACAAGGTCGTCTGGGAGTCGAAGCAGCACGGGAAGTATGCCCGGCTGGGTGGCATTGGGAGGAAACACTTCTCGAACTTCATCAGCGGCGCGGAGAGGCTCCCCAACGGGAACACCCTGATCACGGACGGCGCCAACGGCCGCATCTTCGAGGTCACCCCGCAGCAGGAGGTCGTCTGGGAGTACGTGAGCGGGTACTTCACGGCCCCCACCTACCAGGGAGCGATGTTCCGCTCTCACCGGTATGCTGTGGACTACGTGCCGCAGTTCAAGAACCTGAAGCCCGCCAGGGGTCCCGCCGTGGTGCCCCCGGACGTGTCGAAGTTCCGCGTGGCCCCGCAGGCCGAAAAGGCGAAGGAGGAAGGCAAGGAAAAAGAGGAAGAGCTGGCTCCTCGGATTCCCAGGTACTGATCAGCGGAAAGGAGTGGTTCGGGCGGGGAGAAATCCCCGCCCGACGTTTCCCCGGATTAAGTCAAGAACCTGCATCCGCTATCGACGGGCCCATTCCTGCCGGGAGACTCTTAGCCAGGCCGGCACCGTGTTACTTCTCGGTAACCATCCCCCTCTGAGAGTTTCGCTTCGGTAACGGCTGCTTCATGCCTCCTGGGCTCACATCGGCCGCTAGACCCCTTTTTCCAACGGATTCATTGGGTTGCCCGGGTGGCATGATCATTGCTGCGAGAGGAAAGAAGGAGGGAGATGTTTCGCTCCTACATAGGGAGAAGGAAGTTGGGATAACAATCATTTCAACAGGGAAATGAAGAGTCCATTTTACAGGGAGCTATACGATGAAAAAGCTTTTCCTCATACTGGCAATATCTTCCTTGGCATTGATTCCGGCAACGCTTCTTGCATTTCCAACCGTCTACCCGACCGGAACAACGATCTACAAGCCTGAGAAGTGCTGGAATGGCTACACAGTTTTGCAGAACGCCGGAATCAAGTGGACGGAAGGCCGGGAAGGCGGCACTGTTTTGATCGACATGAACGGAAACGTTCTCAGCGAGTGGCCGAACATTCATTTCTTTCCGGCCAAGATTTTGCCCGGCGGCCACATCATGGGATACATGGGATCCGACGGACCCGGTCACGAGTCGTCCAAGAAGCTGGTCCAGATGGACTGGAACGGCAATGTTGTCTGGCAGTTTGAGATGGCCGGGCAGGAACACGACTTCCAGAGAGAAGGAAACCCCGTCGGCTACTACGCGCCCGGCATGGAGCCCAAGGTCGACCGGGGAAACACCCTGACCCTCGTCTACAGGAAGAACATCAAGAAGCCCCAGATCAGCCCCCAGCCTCTGACGGACACGGCGTTCCTGGAAGTGACCTGGGACGGGAGGGTCGTCTGGGAGTGGCTGCAGAGCGATCACTTCGAGGAGATGGAGTTCAGCGAGGAGGCCAGGAACGCCATGTCCCGATCTCCGAGCGGAGGGGACTGGGCCCACATCAACAACATGAACGTCCTCGGTCCCAACACGTGGTACGACATGGGCGACCAGCGCTTCCACCCCGACAACATCATCTATGACGCCCGGGTTCTCAACATTATAGCCATCATCGACAAGAAGACCGGCAAGCTCGTCTGGAAGGTGGGTCCGGATTACACCGCGACTCCGGCCCTGCGGAAGCTCGGGCAGATCATCGGCCCCCATCAGGCCCACATGATCCCCAGGGGGCTCCCGGGGGAGGGGAACATCCTGGTTTTCGACAACGGGGGCTTCGCAGGGTACGGTAACCCGAATCCCGGCTCCCCGACCGGCATGTACAACGCCCTCCGGGATTACTCCCGGGTCATCGAGTTTGATCCGGTGACGATGGAGATCGTCTGGGAGTATTCCATGAGGGCTGCGGGCCACCTGCCGAGAATCGAGGGCCACAAGTTTTACAGCCCCTACATGAGCGGGGCCCAGCGGCTCCCCAACGGCAACACTCTGATCACGGAAGCTGCCTCGGGTCGCGTTTTTGAGGTAACTCCGGAGCGGGAGATCGTCTGGGAGTTCGTAAGCCCGTTCTTCTACCCGGGGAACCAGGGGATTGGCGGGGACCCCACACGCCAGTATCCACCCATCAACCATCTGTATCGAGCCTACCGGGTCCCTTACGGGTGGGTTCCGCAGGTGAAAAAGCCCAAGGAAACGTCCGTGATTCCTCCTCCCAACTCAGAATTGCGGGTCCCTCAGAGCGCGCCGGCGACGTCTGTGAAGCCCGCGGAGACGCAGAGACCCGCCAGGAAAGAGGAGAGGGAAGAAGAACAGTATCCCCAACCCCTGAGATATTAGTTGCCCAGATGTCAGAACGGAATATCGACATCCGGCGGTTACACGCGCATGTTCGGCCATCTTGTGGAGTGGGTGAAAGAGCAGGTACGCGGGAGGCAGTTCGAGGCCGTTCAGATCGAGGTGACCTCCCGCTGCATCCAGCGCTGCGTCATGTGCCCGAGAGTCGCCCTGGCGGACCGTTGGCCGGAGCTGGATCTCCCCTGGGAAGCCTTCCAGCGCAGCGCCCGGGCTTTCCACCGGACAAAGTTCGTCTACCTCCAGGGGTGGGGAGAGCCTCTCCTCCACCCCCGCCTCTATGACATGATCGCCCTGGCCAAAGACGCCGGGTGCCGGGTGGGATTTACCAGCAACGGCATGCTTCTGGATCTGCTTGCAGGCAAGCGGCTCCTGGCCCTGGACCTGGACCTCCTGGCCATCTCCATTGCCGGCGCCACCCGGCGCACGCACGAGAGCATCCGGGTCGGCTCGGACTTCCCCACGGTCCTGGACAACGTTCGCCGGTTCCTGATCTTGAAGGCAAAGCAGCGCAGCAGGAAGCCGAAGGTCGAGATCTTCTTTCTCATGACGAAAACCAACATGGCCGAGCTGCCTCAGGCAGTGGATCTTGCTGCATCCCTGGGAGTGGACGAACTGGTGGCCACCAACCTGGATTACGCCGTCACGCCCGAGCATGACGATCTCAAGGCGTTCTCCTGGAAGCCTCAGAAGAGCCCCTTCGTTTGGTTCCTAGAGGAGGCGAGGAAGAGAGCTCAACGAGCCGGTCTTAGCTTCCGCCCCTATCCGCTGGATCCCGAGGAGGCGGCCGTCTGTGAGGCCAACCCGACGAAGATCCTGTTCATTTCCTGCGACGGCTGGGTGTCGCCCTGCAACTACATGGGCCTGCCTGGGCGGAGCGACGTCCCGCGGCGCTTTGGAGGCCTGTCGTTGACGGTTCCCCGTCTTCGGTTCGGGAACGTCCTGGATCAAGAGCTGCTGGAGATATGGGAGAGTCCAGCCTACCGGGCGTTTCGCCGGCAGTTCGAGGAGCGCCTTGTAGGGAACCTGATGCGGGCGCTCAGCGCGACCGTAGGCAGCGGGTCAGTTTCCAATCAAAAGGTGCCGCCGCCCGAGCCCTGCCGCACCTGCTACAAGCTCTACGGATTGTGACCCCTTTGAGATCCCGGTTACCGTGCGGTAACGGAAACGTTTCCGGCCGGTAACTCTCCCCTGCACACTCTTTCTCCCTTTTAACGTAACCCCGCTTTTTCCCATGGGGTTCTCCAGGGTTGTCCAAACGGCATGGTCATTGCTTGAAAAGTTCATTGAAAAAGTGTGCTTGACCCTAAACTTGCCTGGAGCAATCTCAAGAAGGAAGAAGACCAACAACGGCGAGGGAAAAGGCCGCGGTTTGATGTTGGGAGGTGAGCGGATGTTTGGACTGGGACTCCCTGAACTGATCATTATTCTGGTGATCGGCATGATCTTCTTCGGGGTGGGCAAGTTGCCTGAACTGGGCGGAAATCTTGGGAAGTGCATCCACAATTTTCGCAAAGCTCATAAAGAACTCGAAGAAGTCGATGCACCAAAAGAAGAGAAAAAACAAACATAACGGCCTGAGTGATATCCCCCACTCTCTGGGTCGAGTCCCCCTCATTTCGGCGGCTTGCACTTTGCTTACTGATTCATTTCCTTCAGACTCCTCAAGGAAGAATCAACTATCTCAAATAGATAGGTCGTGCCCATATCTTTCCCGTTTATGAATCTCAAGTAGGCATGGTTCTTGCGATTCCAATATTGACATGAGACCAGGGAAGGGTTTCACGTCTTCTTTCTCTGTATAGCGATCCAGCGAAGCAGGGTCACCGCTTGATTCGCTAAACCGCACGTCAACTGTTCTGCTCTCCACCCTTCCT
This sequence comes from Candidatus Tectimicrobiota bacterium, assembly GCA_016193065.1. Lineage (GTDB taxonomy): Bacteria > JACPSX01 > JACPSX01 > JACPSX01 > JACPSX01 > JACPSX01. Next base: position 4,908 of record JACPSX010000106.1, read on the forward strand.
CGGGTAAGATCAAGATCAACCATCCCTATGTTCTTTTGGAAAGGGGGTGCCGCCGAGAAGCCCATAAGCCTGCATGCGTCCACTAGGGTCTCATTGCTGGGGTTAAGTCTCTGGAGGAACGTACGATGGAACAATCTCTTGCTGATGGTTGCTTCACTCAGGACCGCAAGCACTTTTACCTCGAGTTCCTGGAATTTGTCCACCGGTATCCCGAAATGAAGGTTTCCCTTTACGTCCCCCGAAATGACCTGCCCCTCCTGGCTAAAAAGGAGTGTTCCTCCATTGTCTGCGATCTACTGGACCTCTGCGAATCCGGCCGGCTCACCCTTATCGGAACGATGCCCAGACCTCATCTGCTCGAATATCTTCGTGGAGTCGGAAAAGGCCAGAGCAACCCGATCCTCTTCCAAGAGGAACGAGTAGGACGTTATACGGATTCTCACCCGGGTGTGGCGTGAGAGGCTGAACCGATTTCTGGGAGGACTCTGGAACCTTGCCTGCTACTCCCGGGTCTAATAAATAAAAAATATACGCGTTGCGAAGCTCACGAAGAGGAGTCGCGATGGCGCGAACCATGAAAGCATTCGTGGTGAGGCGGATCGGCGAAGTGGGGAGGATGGAGAAGCCGGTTCCCGAACCAGGTCTGAACGATGGCATCGTGAAGACCACGGCGGCGCTCCTCTGTACCTCCGATGTGCATACCGTAGCGGGTGCAATTGGGGAACGGACTGATCTTACGCTGGGCTATGAGGCCGTAGGGATTATTTTCAAGCTTAAGCCCTTGATCTCTTTTGAGTAATATGCGTCCTACTACCGCATATGGGAGGAGCGTCATGAAGTGCGAGCGCTGCTTGGGCCCGATGGTTTCCGAACGTGTGCTGTACCAGGGCAGGGTATTCCACATGTGGAAGTGCCTGATGTGCGGCGACCTCATCGACTGGATCATCCTGTTGAACCGATCGGATCCTTCCCTGGTGGAGGAAGCGTTGAACGAGAAAAGCGAAGAAATGTTTCAAGAGGAGGTCCGCTCCCACTGTGCCTGAGGAACGTATGATGGATCAGTCCCTCTCTGCTGGTTGCTTCACTCAGGACCGCAAGCACTTCCGCACCCGCGCCATCATGACCACACTCCCGAGGTAAAAGGCCAGAGGATCGGGTGCCCCTGCCGCCGGTACTCGCAGAATTCATACCGGAGGAACGGATAGCCTCCCCACTTCTCCTTGAACCGTCTGATCCCTTCATTTACCCCCAACCCGAGATGAATGTAACCCTTTCCACGTTCCCTGGCGAGATTCACCATTTCGAACTTCTCCTTGAACCGTCTGATCCCTTCATTTACCCCCAACCCAAGATGAATGTAACCCTTTCCACGTTCCCTGGCGAGATTCACCATTTCGAGAAACATGAGGTCCGAGGCGCCGGGAACATAGTGTCTCTTGGAATGGCAGCCCACCACATAGGTGGCAAAGTTCTGCGCGCCAAGCTCAACCACGTAAAAAGCCGACACCTTCCCTTCCCGGTTCCAGACGGTTAAAACCGCTGCGGTGGCCGATTTAGCTGTATACTCCTCCATACTGAGGAAAAGCCTTTCGATTCGGGGGCCCGGTTTCTCCCTCTTCAGAAATTCAGAGATGACGTCCTGGTGGGCTTTCCCGATCCCTGTGCCCCGCACAACCGCCAGATCCCTAGCGGCCTTGTCAACGATCCGCTGGAGGGGTTTCTTCAGCTCGAATCCCTGGAGTTCCAGTTTATAGTAGGAGTCACTTTCTCTCTCCTGGCGCAGGTGTACCATTCCCGGAGGAACCTCGGGGACGATGAACCATAAGTATTCGGGTTGAAAGGTCTTCATGATGCCATGGACGACCCTCTCGAAATCCGTGCCGGCAAAGTTACCTGTAATGGGATACCCCACAAGGATAAGCCAGTTGTCCTTTGCGAAGAAGACATAGTCATCGATGAGAAATGGTTCTCCCCGTGAGATGAGGGCCATCAAGCTCACGGTGTGCTCGGGAACATAGGCGTTGGCCAGAATGTATCTCTCTTCATCCGGTGAGATCATAACCTTTCCAAGAGGCTCTCGAAAAGCGACCTGGGACTCGGCTGGTACCGGCAGAACTCATAGCTGAGGAAGGGCCTTCCCTCCCATTTCAGCTTGAAGTGCGCCACCCCTTCATGAATCCCCAGGCCAAGGTTGATAAAGGCATTTTCCTTCTCCTGAGCGGTGGTCAGCACTTCGTGCAGGAGAAGGTCTGATGCCCCTGGAACATAATGCTTTGGTGAGCAAAAATTGAATTGATAAAATGCGTACTCCTTGCTGCCGAACTCCGCCACATCGAAGGCGACCAGGTTCCCCGCCCCATCTCTCGCGCTGAAGACTTCGGCCGTAGGAACCGCAGAAACGTATGCTGGGACCCTTTCAAAAATGTATCGAGTCTCCTCACGGAGCTGGCGGGAATCGAGAAACTCACGGATTAACCGCGTGTGCTCCTTGTGAATCTCCCCGGCACGCTCAACCTGTAGCTCTTTCGATGCCCGCCGTATCATATTTCGGACCTTCGCAGGGATGCTCATCTGCGAAAGATCCAGCCGGTAGTAATGGTCGCAGTTGCGCTCCCGAACGGGCACTCGCACCATGGAGATCACCGGCGCGGTGAGGGCCACATACGCTGGCTTGAATCGTGAAATTGCCGACCGGAGGGCCTCCATTAGCGACTTTTCATCGAAGGGAGACCGCAGGGGATAGCCGATGAAGAGGAGAGTCTCTTCAGCACGGTAACACACATAGTCCCCGAGAAGATACGGCTCTGCCCGGGAAATGGCAGTCACATAGCCCGGCAGGTGCTCCGGCACATAGGCATGGCTCGCAATGAAATCTGCTTCAGAAGGCGTGATCATTCGGAGACCTAAATCTTCCCAATGGATCGCCCCTCGATCCGGTTCCCGCAAGATCGATGTCACTTTTCCGACCAGAATTTACCTCTGTACAAAGCCTATATCCGGGGACAAGGGAAGTCAAAAGGAGGGTGAAAAACTCCAGGAGAATCCCCTTACGCTGCCGTCTGGGTTACCGCCAGGTAACCGTTTCCTCCTGAAATGTTTCCATTCGGTAACCTCTGCCTTGCTCTCTTCTCCTCTTTCCCGTGGATTGGCCCTAATCCGAAGAAAACAAACTGGGTTGATGCGTGCTGTTGGCCCGCAGGTCCTGACACCCGCCAGGCGCGGGTACCCACAAAGTGGGTGCGGGTCGCCTCCTCGATCCGCGCTCCGTCACCCTGACGAGGGTCCCCGACCAAGCCCGCTTGCGCGGGCTCGGTGCCCGGCGCGGCTCTGCGGAGGCTTCCCCGGCGTCACCCGTGGGCCTGCGTCGAATGACCGCGGCGGGGAATTTCGGATTGGGATTGGCTCTTCCCTCAAGAGGTTTCTCCGAGAAGAGGTCGGCGGCAACGATTGGTTAATAGGACAGGACCGTAAGGAAAAGCCCGACAAGCCATGCAAGCACGAGGAAGGTCGGCAGGGTAACCGAGATGAAAGTGGTAGAGCGAATTCGAAACTGACCTTTGCGAACCTCCTCTGGAAAGGCTTCCTCGGAAGGAACAGCGCTCGATTGCCCGGGACCCCCCGCGAGCTTCTCAATAAACCAGGCCGCGTCCAGGGCATAGAAAACCCAAAATACATCGATCACTACAACCAGAAAAACGATAAGAGATCGGACTGAAATCGAGGAGGATAGAGTTTCGCCAACGATCGCGAGAGCATTCAGCGCCAGAATAAATCCCGATCGACGTTTCAGCAGTTGAGCTTGATATTGAACAGAACGAGATTGTGGTGCAAGCTCCGCTGAAAGTCTCTCGATCAACACGCGTTTATCCCCTCCCTTATCTTTCAACTCTTCACGCCGCATCCGGGTGGAAATCTGTAGAACTCCCTATACTTTCTTCTTGGAAGAGGATCGGGTTGCTCTGGGCTTTTCCGACTTCACGGAGATATTCAAGGAGATGAGGCCTGGGCATCATGCCCACGAGGGTGAGCCGGCCGGATTCGCAGAGATCCAGCAGGTCGCGGACAATCGAGAAACACTCCTCTTTGGCCAGAAGGGGGAAGTCGTTTTGAGGAACGTAAAGGCAGATTTGCACCTCAGGATACCGGCGGGTAAACTCCAGGAACTCGAGGTAAAAGTGCTTGCGCCCCTGAACGAAGCAACCAACGGAAAGGGACTGATCCATCATGGGTTCCTCCAGGGGCTCAACCCCAGCAATAAGATCCTGACCGAAATCCCTAGATCGTGCGGCGGCGACCCGGTCTCATGAAGACCAGGTCGGGGCGAAGGTGAGCACGACACATGTCACCACGGGTACTTGTCGTGTCATCCGGTTGGTTCATCAGGGGCTGGTCCGCCACGGACGTAGAGTCGACAGATCCGGCCGTCAATGCAAGCGCCCAACGCCTCCAAGGGCCTTTGTGGAATCCGGGATAGCGCTTCCAATTCCTCTTGGGACAACTCCAGTCCGGCGTGCAAAGAAGCGATCGCCGGATCCGAAAAGAACTCTTCGCGGAATCCTTCATCCGTGACCAGCTTGCCCAAAGTTCTCTCGACTTCCCGTTGGCTCACGTGAATCACCTCCATGGACTTTTTCTTAGTAGAGCAAAGGGTATACCAAACTCCCGGATCGACCGTACCTCATTGCGGAGTAACAAGTTGCTGGCACCCGGGGGAATCGGATGGCAGGAAGGCTGGTGGTTGAGCTGCAGAAAGCTGGAGAATTCTCTACAATCTGTGCAGAAATAAACAACGCGGCTATTGGTCGAGGTCGAAGCGCTTCAGGCGAGTATACAACTGCGAACGGGTCAGACCGAGAAGTTTGGCGGCCTTTGACTTGTTGCCCCGGGCCTTCCGGAGGGCCTCAAGGACCAGGCGCTTCTCCATGTGGGCAAATGAGCCTTCGGGCAGGGACGGCACGTCAGTCGAATCCGCAGACGAAACCCGGGGGGCTATCGGCTCCCTCGTCGAGACTACCCCAAGCTGGGCAGCGGTGAGGAGGCCTCCTTCGGATACAATCAGCGCCCGTTCCACGGCATTCTGCAGCTCCCGGATGTTCCCTGGCCAGGGATAAGCCAGCAGCAACTCCCGAGCGTCCTGGCTAATTCCCGTCTCCGCCTTGCCCATGCGGGCTGCCAGCGTACGCACGAAGTGATCCGCCAGGAGCAGCACGTCGTTGCCCCGTTCTCGAAGGGGGGGCAGGTGGATGCGAAACACGTTGAGCCGGTAGTAGAGATCCTCGCGGAACCGCCCGGCTTCTACAGCCTTCTCCAGGTCTCGATTGGTCGCGGCAATGACCCGAACGTCAGCCTGGAGGGTCCTGGTTCCTCCCAGCCGCTCGAACTCGTGCGTTTGCAGGACACGTAGGAGCTTGGCCTGGAGGGGCTGGGGCAACTCCCCGATCTCATCGAGGAACAGCGTGCCCCCGGCGGCCAATTCAACACGACCCGGCTTCTGGCGGTCGGCGCCGGTGAAGGCCCCCCGTTCGTGGCCGAACAGCTCGGATTCAAGTAACGTGTCGGGCAGAGCCGCGCAGCTCACCGTGAGGAACGGGCCCTCGGCCCGCGGGCTCGCGTAGTGAATGGCACGCGCCAACACCTCTTTCCCAGTTCCACTCTCCCCGGTGACCAGGACCGTTGTCTCCGTCGGCGCCACCTTCCTGGACAAGGTTAACGACTCCCGAAGCGATAGAGCCTGCCCGATGATTTGGTCGAACCCGTGACGCTGGACCATCTCGCTTCGCAGCATCTCGATGCGGTTCTGCAGACGCCGTGTTCGTCCCTCGACTTCGGTCAGTCGCCGCTGCTCCTCGGCCAACCGTTGATGTTGGACCGCCAAGACGACCTGGGCAGAGATTCCCTCAGCGATCTCCACGTCGAACTCGTCATACCAGTTGGGCTTGCGCTTGTCGAAGTAGAGCGCGCCGCCCGTAAGATTGCCAAACCGAAGCGGCACGATCAGGGAGGAGCGGCTACCCCCGTCAATGATCAGGCGATCACCCGGGTATTCAGGGACGAGTTCACACCGGGCGTCATTGATCAGCACGGACTCTCCAGCCGCAACCCTGTTAAGAAAGGAGAAGTGTTCCAGGGGGATCGAAAAGGGTTCCTTGCTTGTATCAAGGCCAACTTCAGCCAGCCCCTCCACCTCGCGTCCACTCGCGGAGAACAACTCGACGCCCATGACGTCGAAGTCCAGGATCGGTCGCACCACCTCAGCGAGACGATTGAAAGCTTCGCGGATGTTCAGGCTCCCGCCCAGTATGCGAGTCAACCCTTCCAGGGCCTGCAGCCGGAGTCGCCATCGTCGCTCCCGTTGGAGCTGGACGACGTTGTCGATGAAGGGCCCGATCAGGTCGGCCACTTGCTGAGCCGCAGCCAAATGCGCCTCGGTATAGGCATGGGGAGTCAGGCTGGCCGCGCATAGCGCTCCGATCACCTCCCCGCCGCTCTCCAGGGGCACCGCGAGCCCCGATCGGAGTCCCGACTCCCGGACCTTGCGCGCAAAGGGGTTGTCGCTGTCGTAACGCGGATCGGTCTGGAAGTCATCCACCCGCATCGTCTCACCGGAGAAGACGGCGCGCGCGACCCACTCGGCGATGGGGTAACGTTCCTGAGAAGCGAAGGTGGGGGTGTAATACTCTTCGAGGCGAGCCAGACCGAAAGGGTCATGCTCGGCAAGGACCGAGAAGGTTTGACCATCCTTGTTGAGAACATTGATGAATAAAAAATTATGAGGGATCATCCGCAGGAGCTCAGTGGAAAACGGTTCGAGGGATCGTTTCGGGTCAAACTTCTCCGCCATGGAGCGGCCGAGAGCCGCGAGGGCGGACAGGAGCTGTGCTTGTACAGAGCCGGGGTATTCCACCTGTGCTCCTGGATTCGGGCGCACAGCCTCACCGTGTACGGACCCTCCGCCTGGGGATTCTTGATTTTCAGGCATGAGGTGAGTGGGACCGGTCCGTTCCATGATAGTCCTCCCCTGGTGAGAATCTATCTCAACGGAAAGGCACTTGTATTTTGGTGGGGCAGATCGAATTATACACATTGCGGCCGGCCCGTCAAATCAAAATTGGAAACTTTCTCTTCCTGCTATTGACAAGAGAGAGTGCAGAATCCAAATTTTATTTTATATAGAGAACCAGGGATGGGTTTCGCGTTTTCCTCCTAAGTATAACAATCCAGGGAAGCAGGGTCATCCGCTCGATTCCCTAAACCCCACGGAAGCTGTTCTGCTCTTCACCCTCCCTCGGGAAGATCAAGATTAACCATCCTTATATTTTTGGGGGAAAGGAGGTGCCGCCGAGGAGTCAACAAACCCGCCTAATTCCGCGAGAGTCTTACTGTGGGGGGGAAAACCTGTGGAGGAAACTTACCATGGAGCAGTCCCTCTCTCCCGGTTTCTTCGTTCAGGGTCGCAAGCTATTTTATACGGAGTTTTTGGAGTTTGCCGGCCGCTATCCCGAAATGAGGATCTCCCTTTACGTTCCCCAAAATGACCTCCCTCTCCTGGCCAATGAGGAGTGCTCCTCGATTGTCCGCGGTCTCCTGAACCTCTGCGAATCCGGCCGCCTTATCCTGATGGGAATGATTCCCAGGTCTCATCTCCTCGCCTATCTCCGTGAAATCCGAACAGGATTCAGAAACCCACTCCTCCCGCCAGATGAAATTCCAGGGAACCCTATGGATCCCTATCCGGATGCGGCATGAGGGGGCGAACAGATGAGAATCGCCTTACTGGCCTGGGAGTCTCTGCACTCGATTCCCGTCGGGGGAGTGGGAGTTCACGTCACCGAATTGGCGGCGGCCCTGGAGCGCAAAGGTCACGAGGTCCACGTGTTCACCCGCATGGGGCCGGGTCAACCCCATCTGGAGCGGATTCACGGAGTCTGGTACCACCGCTGCCCTTTTGGTTTCAACCCCAACTTCGTGGACGAAATCCAGAACATGTGCCGCTCCTTCGTCCACCACCTGTTTGCCGCCGAGGACTACATGGGGGCCCACTTTGACGTGGTTCATGCCCACGACTGGCTCACCTCCAACGCCATGGTCTGGATCAAGCAGGGCCGAGGGCGCAGAGTGATCTTGACGATCCACTCCACGGAGTACGGCCGCTGCGGCAACAACTTCTGGGGGGGGCAATCGGCCCGCATCCGGGATCACGAGCGCCACGGAACCTACTGTGCCGACCGGGTCATCACCGTCTCCAAGGCCCTGAAAGGAGAGGTGATGTGGATGTACAATCTTCCTGACTGGAAGGTGGAGGTGGCCTATAACGGGGTCAACGTCCATAACTTCGACGGCTGGATCCCCGATCCGGGGGCGATCCGGAAGAGTTATGGCATTGGCCCGATCGACCCGATGGTGCTCTTTTCCGGACGGATGACCTCCCAGAAGGGGCCCGATCTCCTGCTGGAGGCCGTCCCCATGATTTTGCGCTACTACCCTCGCGCCAAGTTTGTCTTCGCGGGGGAGGGGGACATGCGGGGTGCTTGTGAGCACAGAGCCCGGCAGATGGGGGTGGCGCACGCCTGCCGCTTTTTAGGACATCGCGGCGGCATGGAACTCCACAACCTCTATAAGATCTGTGACGTGGTGTGTGTCCCCAGCCGGAACGAGCCTTTCGGCATCACGATCCTGGAGGCGTGGAGCGCCGGCAAGCCCGTGGTGGCATCCAAGAACGGAGGCCCGGACGAAATCGTCTGGCACGAGGTGACGGGCTTGAAGATCTATGCAACTCCGGAGTCCGTGGCCTGGGGCCTCGGCACCCTGTTCACGAACTTCGAGTGGGCTCGCTGGATGGGGAGGAACGGCCGGGTCGCCGCGGAGGCAGCTTTTTCCTGGGACTTCGTAGCAGATCGAGTATTGGGGGCATACGCCACCTGAGCCTAGAAAAATGAAAAGAGCCCTCGCAGAGTCCGGTCCGGGTAGCCGGACTCCACAGGAGGTGTGTTATGAGTATGGTGAAGCGGCTGCGGGAATTCTTGGATTCCCACAGCGTCGGGTATGAGGTAATCCCACACCGGGAGGAATACACCAGCCAGGAGATTGCCGCTGCCGGCCACATCTCCAGCAAGGCTATGGCCAAGGTGGTTATGATCAGGCGGGGGGCGGGGTTCGTGATGGCCGTCCTGCCGGCCGCATGCAAGGTGAGTACGGACCGGCTCGAGAAGATCTTTGACGAACCGGGCATCGCCATCGCCCGCGAGCATGAGTTTGCTGAATTGTTCCCGGATTGCGAGACAGGAGCGATGCCGCCTTTCGGCAACCTGTACGGGCTGGAGGTGTACGTGGATGAGGAAATCACCAAGTACCCCCGAATCGTCTTCCAGGCGGGAAACCACTACGAGCTCGCGTCCCTGAGCTACGCTGCCTTCAGCCGGCTGGTGCAGCCCAAAGTTGGCGAGTTCTGTTCACACGTTTGAGGGACTTCCCCCTCTTGGGTTCGGGTTACCGTCCGGTAACCCTTTCTTCCCTGTATGTTGCCATTTGGTAACCTTCTCTCCCGATCCTCTAGTCTACCCTTTGATGTAAAGGCTCTTCTCCGGCATTTTCCCCGGCGCATCCAAGCGGTATGTCCCTTGCTATGGGACAGCATGAAAGGAGTAATCTGCCTGAATCTGTCCTGGCGTGAAAGGAGAAAGGCATGAGCAATAAGTCGGAAGAAAAGCACGTTCCTGCGCGGGAGGACGTGTCGCCATGAAACGTTCGCTTCGCCAATTCACTTCGATCCTCTGCGCTGGCTTGTTCCTGCTCTCTTTGCTTTTCGTTTCCTCAGCCCTTTTGGCTCAGGACAAGAAGACACCGACCTCGGTAGAAAGAGGGGACAAGCTGTTTGAGGAATTGAAGTGCGGAGACTGTCATTTCAAGGGTCACGATGGGGAGGGTCCAGGAAAAGATCTCTCGAAGGAGGGAACCAAGCGGGACCAGCAGTGGCTCATGAATTATTTGAAGGAATTTCAGACTACCCATTCGAAGTACACGCAGGCGTTCCAGGAGAGTGAGATCCAGGATCTGAGTGCCTATCTGTTGAGTGACAGATCCTGTTCGGAAAAGTGCCATTAGATCGTTGCGGACTCAGGGACGAGCGACAGGACTGGCACTCGGCGGTCGCGTTACCACAGAGTAACTGCAACGGACCGCTATGTCACCGGTCGGTAACCTGCTCTCCGCGTTCATCCAACGCTTCCGTCTCTGGACCTGGTTTATCAACGAGTTGATCCCTGCGCGCGGAAGGCACGGTCCTTGCTCTTCCCTAAGAAAGGAGAAACATTCTTCCAATTGCAGTCCCAGCGGACGGAGGCGCCGCTGTTCAACCGGCAATGGGAGGTCAACCCGATGAGCGGCAACAGTCTGTTGTCTCAGGATCTGACCCGGCGAACTTTTCTCAAGGCCGCGGCGGCGTGCGCGGCGGTCGGCGAGGCGCTTCTTGGAAGGCCCGCTTCCGTGCTCGCGCAGATGCCCGCTGTGTCTCCACCGACCCGTGAGGAAATCATCCCCACCATCTGCTCGGGATGTCACAACGACTGCGGCATGCTCGTGCACGTCAGAGAGGGCCTTATCCGGTCCATCGAGGGGAACCCGGATCATCCCATGAACCAGGGTTCGCTGTGTCCCAAGGGGAGGTCCATGAGCGAGCTGGTCTACTCCCCTTACCGGATCAAGCGCCCGCTGCTGCGGGTCGGCGAGAGAGGGGAAGGAAAGTGGAAGGAGATCTCCTGGGACGAAGCGCTGAATACCATCTCCGCCCGGCTGAAGGAAATCAAAGAAAAGCACGGCCCGCAGACTCTTCTGACGACCTCCGGCGCCCCCGTGTATGAAGGGATTCGCAACGCCTTCGCGCAGTTCTACTCCCTTTACGGAACGCCGAATACCTGGGGGACCGCTCTGTGCTCGTCTCCCATCGAGCTGGTCATGAGAGCCGATTACGGCTTCCGGGAAGAGAACGACTACCTCAGCAGCCCGCTGATCATCGTCTGGGGGGCCAACCCCTTTGCTTCCATGCGCCCCGGTCACAACATGGCCTACGAGGTGAGCGGCGTCTGCAGCCCCCTTCTGGAGGCGAAGGAAAAGGGGGCCAAGCTGGTCGTCATCGATCCCATCCACACGGAGACCGCGGCCAAGGCGGACATCTGGGTTCCCATTCGACCCGGCACGGACGGGGCCCTGGCTCTGGCCATGCTCCACGTCATCATCACCGAAGGCCTGTACGACGCGGATTTCGTGCGGAACTGGACCACCGGTTTTGAGGAGCTCAAGAGCCACGTTCAACCGTACACCCCCGAATGGGCCTCCCCGATCACGGACGTCCCCGCCAAGCGGATCCGCGAGCTCGCGATCCTGTACGGGACAACGAGGCCGGCGATCATCCGGACCGGCAACACCTTCGCAAACCACACGAACGGCTGTCAGGCCGTGCACGCCCTGAGTTCCCTGATCGCGATCACGGGCAACCTGGACGTTCCGGGAGGATCCGTCTGCTTTGCCGGAGGTAGAGGCGACTACACCATCCTGACCGCGTCACCGGCCACCGCGAGGCCCAAAGAGCCTCACATGCTGGCCAAGCAATACCCCCTCCAGATGACCGGCCCCGCCGTCCTCGATTCGATCTTCACCGGGAAGCCGTACACGCCCCGCGCTCTGTTCTGCTACCACAGCAACTTCCTGCTCAGCAACGTGGACTACCAGCGAACCCGGGAAGCCCTGAACAAGCTGGAGTTCATCGTGGTCGTGGACATCTTCATGACGCGATCCATCGAAGAGCTCGCGGACGTGGCGCTGCCGGACACGAGCTTCCTCGAGAGGTACGACTACCGCACGCATCCCTCGGCCCGGGGCGGAGTCGTGGCGTTGGGCCGGCCCGTGGTTCCCCCCCGGCACGAATCGAGACCCTGGTACGAGATCGAGCAGGACCTGGCCAAGAGGATGGGCTTTGCGGACAAGTATCCCTGGCACACCGCCGAGGAATTCATCGACTACATCGTCAAGCCCTCGAAGCTCACCTTCAAGAAGCTCAAGGAGACCCCCGTCCAGTACGTGGGGAAGCACGTGTGGCGCAAGTACGAGGCGGGGCTGCTCAGGAGCGATCGGAAGCCCGGATTCAACACGCCCTCGGGCAAAGTCGAGCTGTACAATTCCACGTTCAAGAAGCACGGATACGATCCGCTGCCCACGTACCGTGAGCCCGCGGAAAGCCCCGTGAGCACGCCGGAGATCGCCAAGGATTACCCCCTGATCGCGGTCAACCGCCGCTCTCCGTTATTCGTCCATTTCAAGTACCGCAATCTCCCCTACCTGCGGGAAGTGGAGCCGGAGCCCGTGGTGTGTCTGCACCCGCGGGATGCCGGAGCGCGCGCAATCCGGGACGGAGACTGGGTGATCATCACTTCGCCGCGCGGCCGCATCCGGCAGAAGGCCATAGTCACCGAGAGAGTGAAGCCCGGCGTCGCCCTGATCGACGGAGGCTGGGGAAACTCCTGGGATCACAGGGACGCGTGTTTCAACGCCTTGAGCGACAACCTCAAGCGGGACCCCATCGGGCAGCAACCGTCCATCGCCTCCTTCCTTTGCCAGGTCGGTAAGGCGTGACGGGGAAGGCTGCCGGGGAGAAAGCATGAGCGAACTGCAAACCGTATGGAGTTGGCTGCCGGCCATTTATTTCTTTCTGGGAGGACTGGGCGCGGGGGCCTTTTGCACCGTTGCGGTCCTGGCGCTGGTCACCGGCGAACGATTCAGGGGGACCGTACGGTTCGGTGCCTGGACGGCTACGGTGGTCACGACCGCGGGCACCCTGGCCCTGCTTCTGGACGTGGGAGCGCCCTGGCGTGCTCTCGTCCTTTTCAAGAGCTTCGTGAACTTCCAATCCTGGATGACCATCGGCGCCTGGTTCCTGTTCGCCGCCATTTTGCTCCAGGGTCTTTACGCCCTTCTCTGGACGGACGGAGTCCTGCAGTGGTCCGAGGGCTTCTGGAAGCCGCTGCGGGAGAAGCGTGCCTTGTGGCGGGCCCTGGTGGCGGCCATCGGTATCCTCGTCAGCCTCGTGGTCGCGGCTTACACGGGAATCCTTCTGGGAGTCCTCCCCTTCCGTCCCTTCTGGAACACCTGGCTTCTCCCGGCGCTGTTCACGGCGTCAGCGCTTGAGACCGGGACGGCAGTGGTCACCGCCCATGCTTCCCTGCGCGAGCAGGGCGAAGGGGTGGAGCGGCTGCGGAAAGTTCTGGAGGTCTCCATCACCGTCCTGATCGTTATCGAGGCCGCCATTCTTGGATACTACGTCCTGTCGGCGGTCGCCGGCTCCCTGGATTCGTCCCGAGCGGCGCGCTTGCTGACCCGAGGAGCACTCGGCCCGATCTTCTGGATTCTGGTCGTCGGTTTGGGACTCGTGGTCCCCTTTTTTATCTGCGTCACCCGGTTGAGCGGACTCACCAAGCGCAGGACGGCCCTGCTGCCGGTCGCCGGAATCGCCTCGTGCCTCCTGGGCGCTTTCTCGCTCAGGTCCGTGATTCTCTGGGCAGGGATTCCGGCGTCTCTTTCCAGCCCGGGCTTGTCGCAGATCACGGCAGGGATACGCTTCATACCCTAGGAGCCGCAACCGGGGAGAGTTAAGGAGGAAGACATGAACGCGCGAGAATCGTCGGTTGGCTGGAGTTTGAGCCGGCGCACGTTCCTCAAGGCCACCGGGGCCCTGGGGGCGGCTCTTGCTCTGCGGGAGAGTTGCGAAGGCGTGCTTCGCAGCGGCCCCGCCCGCGCCGCCGCGGCGCAGGCTCAGCCGGAAAAGGAAACGGTGGTTCCCACCATCTGCGGGGGCTGCCATCAGAACTGCGGGATGCTCGTCCATGTCAGGGGCGGCAGGGTCGTTTCCGTCGAGGGCAACCCCGATCATCCCATGAACAGCGGCGATCTGTGCCCGAAGGCGCAGGCTGCCTCTCAGATTCTCTACGCCCCGGACCGCCTGAAATATCCTCTCCTGCGGGCCGGCAAGAGGGGCGAAGGGAAGTGGAAGAGAATCTCCTGGGACGAGGCCCTGGACTTCATGGCCAACAAGCTCAAGGAAGTGCGGGACAAATACGGACCCATGGCCCTGGCCATGTCCACCGCGGCTCCGGTCATGCAGTGCAGCCGGACCACGTTTGTCCAGTTTCCGGCCGTGTACGGCACTCCCAACCGGATGAGCGGCAACAACTGCTACGTCAACCGGATGCTCGCCCTGGTCGCCACCTTCGGATACCGGGCGGAAGACGACTACGACCAGACCCGGCTGATCCTGCTCTGGGGCGGCAACCCCCTTGCTTCCATGCGGGCGGGCTCCTACGCCGCATACGACGGGCTTCAGCGGCCGATCCTGGATGCCATCGAGCGCGGGGCCAAGCTGATCGTCATCGATCCCATCTATACCGACACGGCGGCCAAGGCCCAGCAGTGGATCCCCATCCGGCCGGGCACCGACGGCGCCCTGGCGCTGGCGATGCTCCACGTCATCATCAACGAAGGTCTGTACGACCGGGGCTTCGTACAGGACTGGACGGTCGGGTTCACAGAGCTTACCGAGCTCGTCCAGGACTACCCGCCCGAGAAGGTGGCGCGGATCACCTCGGTCCCGGCGGAAACCATCCGGAGCCTGGCCCGGGAGTACGCGATCACCAAACCCGCGCTCATCCACGAGGCCAACGCCTGGGCGTTTCACACCAACGGCACCCAGACTTGCCGGGCGATCGCCTGCCTGATGGCAGTCACCGGAAACCTGGATGCCCCGGGAGGGCCGGTCTGCTTCCCCGGCTCCGCGGGCGACCGCCTCACTGTGGTGGAAGATCTGCCTCCCACCGTGCAAGTTGCCGCCAAGCCGCTGGGGGCGGACAAGTACCGGCTCATGCCCAACGGGCCGTCGGTGTTCGACGCCATGAGCTCGGGGAAACCCTACCCCATCAAGGCCCTGATCGTCTTCCACAGCGACCCCATCGTGGTCCTGCAAGACGGCAACCGCCAGCGCGACGTGTTCGCCAAGAACCTGGACTTCCTGGCCGTGATCGACATCTTCCACACCCCCACGACTCAGATGGCGGACATTGTCCTGCCGGATACCACGTTCCTGGAGCGCCTGGATTACCGGCATCACCCCAGCGCCAGAGGCGCCATCGTGGCCTTGCGCCAGCCCGTGGTGAAGCCCATGTACGAGTCCCTGCCCGGCTATGACATCGAGCTCAAGCTGGCGGCGCGCATGGGGTTCCTGGACAAGTACCCGTGGAAGAGCGGCGAGGAAATGCTGAACCACATCCTCAAGCCCTCCAAGGTCACGGTGCAGGACCTGCGGAAGAAGCCCGTGCAGTTCATCACCGGCCCCATGGTGTACAAGAAGTACGAGAAGGGGCTGCTGCGGCCCGACAAGAAGCCGGGTTTTGCCACCCCATCCGGGAAGGTGGAGCTTTCCTCCAGCGTGTTCCAGAAGGCGGGCTACGACCCGCTGCCGAGGTACATCGAGCCGGCGGAGAGTCCGGTGAGCACGCCGGAACTGGCCAAACGGTACCCCCTGATCGGCATGAGCCGGCGGTCGGCGACCTTCGTGCACTCGAAGTACCGGAACATCCCCTGGCTCCGTGAAATCGAAAGCGAACCTTTCATCCGGGTCAACCCCGAGGACGCCGCCAAGCGGGGAATCGCGGACGGGAACCTGGTGATCGCGGAAACCAAGAGGGGGCAGATCAGGATGCGCGCCAAGGTCACCTCCACGGTCACGCCCGGGGTCGTGCTGATCGACGGCTGCTGGTGGAAGCCGGAAAACTTGAGCGACCTGAGCTGGACCCTGAACGCGTTGATCGACATGGAGGCGCGCGACCCCATAGGAAACCTGGCCACGCTTTCGTCGTTCCTATGCGAGATCAAGAAAGCGTAGGGGAGGGAGAAAAGCCATGCAAAGAGGATTCTACGTCGATACGGAACGCTGCGTGGGCTGCCGCTCCTGCGAAGTGTCGTGCAAGCAATGGAACGCCCTCCCGCCCTACGTGCTGGGCAAGACCGGACCCAGATGGCGGAGGGTCGTATCTATTGAAAGCGGGACCTACCCCGCCCCGCTGCTCGTCAACGTTTCCACGGCCTGCATGCATTGCGGCAAGCCCGCCTGCGCGGCGGTATGTCCCACGGGGGCCATTACGAAGCGCATCGAGGACGGCATTGTGGTGGTGAACAAGGACAAGTGCATCGGGTGCCGCTATTGCTCCTTCGCCTGCCCCTTCGGCGTGCCTCAATACGGCGAGGACGGCTTGATGCAGAAGTGCAATCTCTGTCTGGAGCGCGTGGAGCGGGGGGAGGATCCGGCCTGTGTGGCATCCTGTCCGGGCAAGGCGCTGCATGCCGGCACGATGGAGGATATGTCGAAGCTGGCCTCGAGGAAAGCGGGCCGCAAGCTCGCGGGAGCCACCCAGCCGTCCATCCTGATCTCCCGGTAGCCCCTGGAGGTCGGAGTCGGAGGAGCCCTGCTCCGGTCGCCGCGGCTTCCGACCGGCGCAGGGAGCGCCGTTCCGAGAAGGAAGAGGGAACCGATGTCAGAACGTCGGGAACGAGCCGGGATTCTGGAGACCCTTCGGGACCGCTACGCCACCTATGGTTTCCTGTCCCGGATTTACCGGGAGGAACTCACCGGCCCGCTGCTGCGCGAGATGGCCGGCTCTGCGTCCTTGCAGGACGCGCCGGCCCCGGACAGCGAAGGTTTGACGATGATTCAGGAGTTCGCCGGGGGTCTACAGCGAGCCGATCTGGAAGAAGTCGAGTGGGATCTGGCAGCGGAGTACGCCGGCCTGTTCCTGAGCGGCGCCCATTCCGTATCCCCCTACGAATCGGTCTACACGAGCAGGGTGATGCAGGAGGCGCGGGACGAAGTTCTCAAGATCTACATGGGGGAGGGACTGGAGGTATCTCAGGGTTGCAACGAGCCCGAAGATCACCTCGCCATCGAGCTGGAATTGATGCGCCGGCTCTGCCAGAAGACCATCGACAGTATGGAACAGGATGATCTCCGGACCGCCCTGCGCTGTCTGGAAAGGCAAGAGCAGTTCCTTGCCCGACACCTTCAAGCCTGGGTCCCCAGATTCTGCGCGGACATGGAGAAGGCCGCGCGCTCGGGCTTCTACAAGGGGATCGCCAAGGTCACGGGCGAGTTCCTTGCGCTCGACAAAGAAACCATCCGTGAACTGATCGAGGCGGTGAAAGACGGGATAAGCTCCGGCGCTCCCCCGCCGCCTCCTTTGAGCCACGATCGGCGCTTCGCGCCCGGGTAGATTCCGGGGGCACGCAACTTAGGGCCGATGCCCCCGGCCTCCGAGTTCTTTCGTGCCGGGACTGGAGATTGAACAAATCGTGCAGATGCTAACCTCTCTGGAGAGCCGGGCCATCAAGGTCCATGCCCTGCAGTGTTCCAAGTTGCGACACCGTCGCTCCACCTGCGCCCTGTGCGCCGACCATTGTCCCGTGAAAGCCATCACCTGGGAAGAATCACTGCAGGTCGACCCGGAGAAATGTACGGGCTGCGGGATCTGTGCGGCCGTCTGCCCGACGGGAGCTCTGGAGGCTCGGAACCCGACGAACCTGGAGCTGTGCACCCGAATTCAGGAACTGGCCAAAACCGAGACTTCCATAGTCTTCGCCTGCCCCACCTACCTGAGAGGCGCGGAGGGGGCAGACGATCGCCGTCTCCGGGTCAATTGCCTGGGGCGTCTCGATGAATCCATCCTGGCGGGGGCTCTCTCTGTCGGAATTCAGTCCGTCCGTCTGCTGGCCGGCGCCTGCGCGTCATGCCCTCACGCCATCGGCCTCGCCGTTGCCGAGCAGGTCACGCACAGGACAAACGCGCTGCTCGGGGCCTTCGGCATCTCCGCGAGGATCCGTGTGAGCCTGGAGCCGCCTTGCGCGCCGGAGCCGCCGGCTCAGCCCTCCGCGCCGTCCGCAGGCCTCTCCCGGCGCTCCTTCTTCCGTCTGCTGACGCGGGAGACGGCCCGCAAAGCCGCGGTCGGCGTCGAGAGCATCCTGGGCATTCCAAACGCCCGGACCCAAAAACCGGAAAAAGGGGAACTGCCTGCCGCCCTGCCCGCCAAACGGAGGCTCCTCCTGGCGGCATTGCGGCGGATCGGGAAGTCGGTCGCCGCCGAATCCCCTGCCGACGGCGGTCTGTGGGCCCGGTTCGGCTTCAAGGAAGCCTGCAACGGCTGCCAGATGTGCGCGTTTTTCTGCCCCACCGGGGCATTGAGCAAAGTTCAAGAAGGAGGAAAGGTCGGCGTCACTTTCCGGACCTCTCATTGCACCGCCTGCCGCCTTTGCCAGGAGATCTGCGATTGCGGCGCTGTAACCCTCTCCTCCACCGTGGACCTGAGCAAAGTGCTGGCGGACTCCGTGGATGTGCTGTTGATGCAGGAAGTGAAGGCCTGTCCCTGGCTGGAATCCCCGGAGGAGAGAATCAAGAGAATCCTCTCGGAAATGTTTCCAAACGGAAACAGCCGTTCGGGATTGTAACCATTCGGTAACGTCTTCCCTTTCTTCCCGCGGCCGATGGCGGAAATCAAGTCCTTCCATTCGCGGCGGTTCGGCGCGCTCTTTCCCTGTGGTACGGTCATTGCTGGCATGGACTCCCGGGTGCAACAGAGCGGGACCCCGGCGTGGAGGTTTGTTCCGAACGCGAGGGAGGAAGGCATGGACCCTTACGACGTCGTATTGATTCAAAGCCCCTGTCAGGTAGTCCGCCGCCTGGAGGAACGGGAGAGCCACATCCAGACAAACATCCGCCGGATCACCGACCTGATCGGGTTTCTCTTCCACCGCATCGGCGAGGTCAAGCTGGCGGTTACCGGGGAGTATTCCCTGTTCGGCCAGTACCGCCCCAGATCCACGGAGGAATGGATCGAAATCGCCCTGCCCAGCCCCATCTTCGCCACGGATCTGCTCGGAGGGACGGCCAGGAAGTTCGAGATTTACCTGGTCGGCCACTTCCTGGA
>JACPSX010000107.1 GCA_016193065.1 Candidatus Tectimicrobiota bacterium
CCGGGCCGGAATGCGAAACTCCAGGCGCACGCGGCCCGTGCCGTGATTCACCATGCGGGTTATCTGCCCCTTGCGGCCTCCCACCTTCTGGGTGACAACCCCGATGAATTCCTCGGGACAGTCAATGACGAGATGCTCCATGGGTTCCAAAGTCCGGCTGTCGACTTGCTTGGTGAGTACCACGGGCTTGCCCGCCTCCAGTTCGTACCCCTCGCGGCGCATCATCTCAATGAGGATGGCCAACTGCAACTCGCCTCGGCCCACCACCCGCAGCGAATCCGGCAATTCCGTCTCCTCAACATGGATCCCCACGTTGATATCCGCTTCTTTCAAGAGTCGCTCCCGCAGGTGACGGGAGGTTACATATTTGCCTTCGCGACCGGCAAACGGAGAGGAATTAGCCGAGAAGATCATGGCCACTGTGGGCTCATCAATTCGGATCGGAGGCAGAGCCAGCGGGTTTTCCACCTCCCCGATCGTATCCCCGATATCGACCCCCGGAAGGCCCGCCAACGCCACCAGATCTCCCGCCTCAGCTTCTTCCACCTGGATGCTCCGGAGTCCCTGATAGGTATAAAGTACGGTGACCTTGTTCGTCTCCACGGCTCCGCTGGGCTTGAGGACCGACACCCGCTGCTGAGTCCGGACGCGTCCATTCACGATGCGGCCGATGGCGATTCGTCCCACGTAATCATCCCAGTCCAGGCTGGCGATGCGGATCTGGAGCCCAATGTCCGGATCGAAACGCGGCGACGGCACCGTAGCCAGCAAGCTCTCAAACAAAGGCTCGAGTGTCCGGCCCGGGACTTCCAGATCTTTCGTTGCCGTGCCCCGCTTCGCATCCGTGTAGAGCACGGGAAAGTCGAGCTGATCCTCGCTGGCCTCCAGGTCGATGAACAGGTCGTAGATCTCGTCCAGCACCTCGGCGGGCCGGGCATCCTTGCGGTCGATCTTGTTGATGACCACGACGGGAGGAAGGCCTGCCTCCAGGGCTTTCTTGAGAACAAACCGGGTCTGGGGGAGCGGTCCCTCGGCCGCATCCACCAGGAGGAGGACTCCGTCCACCAGGGTCAGCGTGCGTTCCACTTCGCTGCCGAAGTCGGCGTGGCCCGGCGTGTCCACAATGTTGATCTTGATCCCACGGTAAAGGATGGCCACATTTTTCGCCATGATCGTGATCCCCTTTTCCCGCTCCAGGTCAATGGAGTCCATGATGCGCTCGGGGACCGACTCGTTCTCGCGGAAGATTCCGGACTGCCAGAGCATCCCGTCCACCAGCGTGGTCTTGCCGTGGTCCACGTGGGCAATAATCGCCACATTGCGAATCTCACTTCTTTCTTGCACCATACCTCCTCTTCCTGAACCTCCTCTTCCCGGGAAAACCTGCCATTCCGGCTCCTAGCCACAGCCCGGGTGCTCCAAGAAACGGTTATGTTACCAGCTTTCTCCCCCTTCTCCCCCTCTTTTCTTGGGTTGCCGGAACTCCCGGTAACTTTCGTTAGACCTAACTTTCCCTTGCCCGATGAGACAGGCGTCATCTAATATAGAAAGCATTGAGGACTGCAGAACTAAAGTCCTATACACCTTGCCGTGCTCAATCAGACCCCCTTACCTTTATCCTCCTCCCCCTTCCGGAGGGAGAGGATGGGGTGAGGCGGGAGGTTTCTCTTGAGAGGAGGGGATTTTATGGCTCTCAAAGAGGCAGCAACCGTAGATGCCTTGCAAGTATTCTACACCGACTTGGAGCGCAAGCACCTGGCTCCCTTATGGACCGCCACCGCCGACCTTCTCCCCCGGGAGCCCAAAACCAAGGTATTGCCGTTTCTCTGGCGCTGGTCCGACCTCTGGTCTCTGGCCCAGCGCTCCGGGGAACTGATTCCCATCGAGCGCGGCGGCGAGCGCCGGGTTCTGGCCCTGATCAACCCGGGTCTGACGGGCAGGTACCGCACCAGCCATACGCTGTGGGCCGCGGTTCAGTACCTGCAGCCCGGCGAGCGGGCTCCCGCCCACCGTCACACCCCCGCGGCCATTCGCTGGATCATCCAGGGGGAAGGCTCCTACACGGCCGTGGATGGGGAAAAGTGCGTCATGGGCCGGGGAGACCTGGTTCTGACCCCCGCCTGGAGCTGGCACGATCACGGCAACGACACCCAGGAGCCCATGATCTGGATGGACGGACTTGACCTGCCGCTGGTCAACGATCTGGACGGGACGTTTTTCGAGCCCTATCCCGACTTTTCCCAGCCCCTGACCAAGCCGGAGAACGACTCCGAGCGCCGCTACGGCCTGGGGCAGCTCAAGCCCACCTGGGAAAAACAGTTGGGGCCGGCCTCGCCGCTGCTGAACTACAAATGGAACCAGACCTCCGAGGCCCTTGGGCGCCTGGCAGGATCCGGTGCAAGCCCCTTCGATGATGTGGCCATGGAGTTCATCAACCCGCACACGGGAGGTCCGGTGCTGCCCACCATGGCCTGCTGGATTCAGCTTATCCGCCCGGGCATCCGCACCCGGGCTCACCGGCAGACCAACAGCGCGGTCTATCAGGTCTTCGAGGGGAGCGGCGCCACGATCATCAACGGGAAGCGGTTTGATTGGAAGAAAGGGGACATGTTCGTGGTTCCCCCCTGGTCCTGGCACGAACACGCCAACCCCACGGATGCCGAGGCGATCCTGTTCTCCATTCAGGATACCCCGGTCATGGCGGCTCTTGGCCTCTACCGGGAACAAGCCTATGAGGAGAACGGCGGCCATCAGGAGGTGGTGAGCACCTTCCAGGGGTAGTTCATCCCCTTACCTCAAAGGGATCAGCCGGGACAAAGAAGATTGTTTTGTTGCCGGAATTCTGTGCCCTTAACAACCCCGGGGTAGGGTCGGGGAAGGGCACACCAGCATCCTGTTATACCGGCCAAGAAGTGCAGACGCGGAGGGCCTTACAGTTGGAAGAACCTATTCATACTCTCCTTACCCATTACAGCCACGATCCTCTCGGCGTTTTGGACGAGGACGTGTTCGAGGCGTCTTTTCAGGGCCAGGACATCCTCCGGAATGGCTCCCTCAATCACGAGATAGCTAACCGGACGCTGGGACACTATCGTGCGCGTTTGTAAACCAAGGAACAGGCTCTTCACGCGCTTGCGGGTTTCTACAGTGCGGACGGCCTGTCGGCCGGCAACCGACACGAACGCCAGGCTCTGATTCGAAAGCCTCTCGGCGCGATAAACGGAACCGTCGATCAGTTTGATTCTCCAGTAATCCGGTCCACGAAAGGACCTGCAGCTTTCAATAAGATTCACGAGGTGGAGCGACACCTCGAAGCGCTGCTCCTCGCACGTGAAGATGAGGATTTGGTCCTGACATATGCCGAGAAAGGAGCGGCCGCGGGACCTCACCTCTGCAAACGTGGCAACGGACGTGCGTTTGTCCCGTTTCGCGTGCTGCTCTTCGCAGACTGCGGTGACGACAGTGACCGCAAGAGCAAGTTCACCTCCAACAGCAAGGCTCCTTGCCAAGCCGGATGCTGCGGCCAGGATGAGGCCCACGTCAGCGGTCTCAAAAGAGACAGCGCTGCCGTTAACGGGAAGTCCGATAAGATTTCCACCCATAGCTACAACATTCATCTTGTCCTCCTTGGCCCAACGCCAGGGCGATATAAATACGGAGTATATGATTGCCGCGCTAAAACCTTTGTCTGTCTCAGCGTCGGCATACGACACCCCCTGGTATTCCAATTAACATCCTGAGTTGCCAAGGTGTTACATGCGGTTCTTCGCTTCCTCGTGGTCTTACATGATTGCCGCGCAAAACTCTTTTCCTTCAAAGCGCGTCCGCCGGTCTCCCGGCGCCTTCGCCCACCGTTCGAGAGCGTGTATAGATCGGGGTGGTTTTGATATCCCGGCAGCCCAGGAGTTCCTGGACGTGCAAATGTCCTACGCGGCCTCCAACAGGTGCGTGGCAGGGTGAGAGCGAAAACTGCCCAAGGCCGCCATGGCCCTGCCTTCCTCTTTGTCAGGCAGGGAGTGTTTCGGAGCAGAAAGCCAATGGGTGTGCCATCACATAAATAAAAATTTAAGCCTGCCTCAGAAGCTGTCAAGGGAAATGGGGAAAG
>JACPSX010000108.1 GCA_016193065.1 Candidatus Tectimicrobiota bacterium
GGCTGATCCGCCTCAGGTGGAAGCTAGTTTCAAAGCCTCTTACATCAGTTAGGGGCAGATGTCCAGCTTAAATTCAGGGGACACCTTACTTAACTTGTAGCTTCCTTGCTCCCTTCGGCCGGGCTTCTGCCGCCTCAGCGTGCGTTCCATGATCATCTACAGCGCTTCCGTGAAGCGTTCACTTCCAAGCGGCCTGCCAGTTCGCTCGTGTTTCCTGATGTCGTTCATTGTCTCTTCCTCCTCGGCCGAGGAGAGGAACCGTTTCCAGTCTCCAACGATCTCCAGCAGGGGAGACACCTTGACAAGCTGATCCTCTACGCCGTCGAGGTGAGCCCGCGCACTGCTCCACTTCCATGACTGGGGTTCGCGCGCCAGTTGTGCCCGCACCGGATTCATCTCTATATATCGAGCCGCCGCAAGGAGATAGTTTTCATCCATGGGAAAAGAAGAAAAACGCCCTTCCCACAGATGTCCCCGCCAGTTTTCGCGAAAGTTGATCCATCGACTGTAACGCCGGTGTGCCTCGCCAACTCCCCGCCTTAGCCCACCCTCGGTTTCCGGAACCGCTATGAGATGGACATGGTTCGGCATCAGGCAATAGGTCCAGATCTCCACACCACATTTCTGGGACCACTCGGCCATCAAAGAGATGTAAGCCCGATAATCTTCGTCGCGGAAAACGGTGGGCATTCGCCGGTTGCCGCGCTGGGTCACGTGGTGAGGCATGCCGGCAGCTATCACCCGCGCAATTCGAGCCATGACAGAGTAGAATACAATTAAAGCAAATCCCAAGTGAAAGAAGAATTACGTATGGTGTCCCCGGAATTCGGAATTCCCGCGGAATTCCCGGAATTCGGGATTCCCTATCCACATTCCCTCATTGAGGCACTCTCTCGACACAAGCCTTTTTAGGTTTTGAGGTGGGAATAAGATCTAACTTGTCTGGCGATATGAATTGAAAAGAATAGCTCATTATCTCACCAATCAAATTGTTTGCCCTTGTGATTGTGTACACCCCTCCCTGAGCTACTTCCGTTTGCCATTGACCATCTACCCAAATCAGATCGGCGGTATTGGCGACAGTTTTGTCACTACTTCTTTCAATATAAAGACCTTCTTTCTTGCCTAGAGGAATAACAATGCCAGCTTTGCCTCCATCCTTTAGAGAGCATTCGCCATAAAATACCGCCGTCCTTTCATTCTTTAAGCGAGACAAATATTCTGCTACAAATTTTGTACCGGCCGCGTCTCTTGCCACGACTTGGTCTGTCGCCGAGCCCGCCAAAGAAGGAACAGGTATTGCTAAAATGAAAGCTAGAAAAATGAGAGATTTCGACATTTCAAGCCTCGTTGCGCGTCATTGCGCGAAGATGTTTATGTAAACCCCGCTAGCAGGCAATTGCTGGCCTACGGGAACTCTTGGATTACCAGCCGTGGGGTAACTGTTGTTGAATGGCCCAAACTGCTGAAGAACGGGATATAGGCCATAACGGGCTGGCCTAGAAGGGTTCCCCTTTATGACAAATCCCTTTGCGCCGCCAGTTGTATCTTTTGAGCAAAGCGCAGTTGCAGCGGCCTGTTTTGCCTGCGAATAGGCGGCAACTATTGAAGGCACTTTATTACGCAGAGCGGTCTCGGCTTCCGCACTTAGTTGTGGGGGTGCGATGCCCCGATCAATCTTTCCTGGTATATAACGATTTTCAGCGATATACCCAATGACAACTCTTGCATCATAAATGCCTTTACCACTTAACGATCCAGTTTCGTTATAGATAATATTTGCAAGCTCCTCTTGGGTATAAAGGCCTAGCAGGTCAATCCAATTCATCGGATTATTATCGACGTAACTGTAAAGTGGGTTGGCCCCTTGCTGGATACCTATTGGGTCAGGTTCAACATACCGCCCGGTGCTTGGATCATAATCCCGGAAGTAGTTGTAATCCAGCCCGGTTTCTTCATCGAAGTACTGGCCGGGGAAACGGAGGTTCAGGGTGACTCCCGGCTGGGCGGTGATTGTGGTCTCCCCAAAGGGCTCCATGTCCACTTCCCACACTGTCTGGCCCTGCTCGTCCGTCATCATGACCGGAGTCCCGAGATGATCCGTGTGGACATAGAGGAGAACCTCCGAGGGCGCCGCTTGACCAATTATCGTTTGAGCTAGTATAGACCCGAGTTCCAAAAGGGACAAGGCGGCCTCTGAAGACTTCAGGGGAAGCAAAGTTAGAGCCATACAGACAAAGGGAAGGAAAAGAGAAAGGGAGCCGAGGCGGGGGGACTTCATGGCTGCTTCCTCCCAGAAGAGGGTGGTACCGTTTGCGGAGTGGAAGGGAACTGGTCAGAGATCAAAGCAAGAGGAGTGCCACGAGACCCGGGAGAAGAGTTGGAAAATGAGAAGTGCCGGATGATCAAAGAATTAGAGGGAAGGGGAAATGCTTGGAAACCGATTCCGATGGGAAGCAAACGCTCCGCACACCCAAGATCGCTGCACAAAAAACTGTGCAATTTGCATAGTTTTGATTGCGAATGCGTGGACGGCGAGCCGCACCCTTCTTTCCTCAAGAGACGGGTAGGAGAATGCCCTCGTGCTGGATTCAGGAGGGGAACATCACCAGAGATTGGAGGACAAAGGTTTTGGGATTCTAACCTCAAGACAGCCCGCGGCGGCGGCGCAGGAACCATTCGGCGCACAGGACCAGGGTCAAGAGGGCAAATGCCCAGGGGGTCTGCCCCAACTTCAGGCGGCGCTCGGCCACCGGGCGGTCAACCCTTTGTAGTGATGGCATTGTTTTTGCCCAGCAACACTTTGGGGTGAGCTATTTCGCCATGCTTTATCTCCTTCAAAACCTTGGCTGGATCACGAAGAAGGACCGAGAACGGCTACAAGCCTTCAAGCCTAGTGAGATAGCCAGCCGTCTGGGACTGGAGATCGATCGCGAAGAAGAAGGACCGCCCGTCCCGCTCCAGTTTGTCCGGCTTGCACTGGAAGCTTATCGCGGGGGCAAGATTTCCCTGGGGAAGTTTGCTAACATGCTGCGCATGTCTCGTCAGGAAGCTATGGGACTGCTAAAGTCCCTCAACATCCCACTGAGACTCGGGACTGAAGATAAGGAGGCGCTCAAGCGGGAGCAGGAGAGTGGGTGAGGGAAGAGGCGGTCCGGCCGATCGGCCCGTTGTTCTTGATAACTACAGGTGATTGGGGTAATTGCCCAGTCACTAGAAAAACATATAACATATTGATTTATATATTGTTAAATTCAGATTGAATTAATAGTACTAAATTTAGTATCATTCCTTGCCGACCTAATGGAAGAATAGTAGAATATGGGTCAGTGGGAGGAATACTTAGAGAAAATTCGCAATAACCCCCGTAATGCCCGCTTTGACGATATTCTCAACTTGCTTAGGCACTATGGGTTTCACATCAGGACAGGAAAGGGCTCCCACTATGTTGCCTCGCGTGGTCGCTACAGAATAGTCATCGTAAGAGAAAATCCGGTCAAGATCCCAT
This sequence comes from Candidatus Tectimicrobiota bacterium, assembly GCA_016193065.1. Taxonomy (GTDB): domain Bacteria; phylum JACPSX01; class JACPSX01; order JACPSX01; family JACPSX01; genus JACPSX01. Next base: position 3,509 of record JACPSX010000108.1, read on the forward strand.
ATGTTCGACAGTGCATCAATGCGATAGACGGCGTGACCGAGGAGGACTCAGATGAGTAAGGATCTAGGTTATTACATGAAATTGGACTACCCTGTCACCCTTAAGAGGTGCCAAGAGGACGGGGAAGTTTATTTCTTGGCGGAAATTTCGATTCTGCCGGGCTGCATGTCGCATGGTAAAACCCCAAATGAGGCAATGGAGATGATCGAAGGAGCCAAGGAAACTTGGATTCGCTCTTTCCTGGAAGATGGCTATGAAGTTCCCGAGCCCAGAGATGAAGAGGAATATAGCGGCCGATTCGTCGTGAGAATTCCGAAATCGCTCCACAAGAATTTGGCCGAGATGGCTAGGCGTGAGAACGTGAGTCTCAATCAATTGGTTGTCAGTTTGTTATCAGCTAATGCAACTAGAGAAGCCTTCAACTTTCAGGAAGCCGCAGGAAGAGACCGATGGGTTAGGGAGCTAGTCAAAAATTGGCTACCTTCTTCTTGCGTTGTATCTCAGGATCCAAGTGGCCACTTTTTGCTCAGTATAGATCCAACATCTCATTCGGGAGGAGTAGAAACATGGGATGCTCAACTCACCAAACCAATCCCGAAGCTCGAGAATCCGTTCTTTGCTCTGCAAAAGATACAGGCACCATACTCCACAACTGAACAATTCGGAGAGACAAAGCACCCGGAGCAGGTATAGTGAAAGATATTTCCAATCTCACAATTGAAAGAACATTTTTATTCCGTCAAGACTCTATTCCGTTTGCTGGTCTACTGGCTCCAGGTACGATTGAGCGAGCCTTTCAGCCATTCAGATTCGGAGTCGCCGGAACAATAATTCAAGAGCCTTCCAGTGGTAAGATCCTTGAGCTCCAGATGGCTAACGGGAGTTTCGATGTAGATAAGGAGAAAAGTCTCATTGTGGGTAAACTAGACATCTCTGAGCGGAAGATTCACTTTACTATCGGGTCGACTTTTGAAGAAAGTGAGAAATTCTTTCGTGCGGTATTAGATAGCATAAGTGGGGCTACTCAAGTCTCAATGTCGCCTGGAACTGATATCTTGGTCTCGACTATACAGACCTCATGCGCAGTTACACTCGATTTTTCCTTCGAGACCTTCTTTTCTCCGAGATTCCTTTCATTCCTTCAAGGGCAGGCACAACAGTTAATGTCCATTTCAGTGGCCGATGTTAACGTAAGACCTTTTAAATTCTCTGCTGAGGTCAGCTATGCTGTGAAAGATGAGAGCCTTCACAAACACAAAATCATGGTCTCCAACAAACCCCTAGTTATTGAACCAAGAGTTAACACGCCTTTCGAAGAGAACCGCTTTTTCACGTCCTCTCCCTGCGATCCCGAAACGCACTTTAATCTACTTCGAGCACTTGAAGACTCGATGAGATAGCGTATCCCCCCGAACTCAAGGGGAAGCCCTCCTACAAAAATTTCAGGATTTCCCCTTTCCAGTCCTCAGGACAAGCCCCGGCGGCGGCGCAGGAACCATTCGGCGCACAGGACCAGAGTGAGGAGGGCGGCGGGCGCTGCTTTATGTGGGTGAACGCTTCATCCGTGGTAGAGGGTTTCTCAATCCTCGTCCCACGGTGCGATATTGAGCGCATCAAGCCACGCGGTGACCATTTCGTACGCCCGGCGCTCGATGATGGCCCGCTCTTCCGGGTCCGTAATCTCAAGAAAATCAGCGACCCATTTCGGTCCCGCGTGATCCACAGAAAGGAATTGGCTCCGGATCTTCCCCAGCCCTTCGCGCACGAGCCGGTTCGAGATGTGAGGACGGAACGCTTCTGCCAGGCCGGCGGTGCCTCCGGGATAGTGGCGCACGCAGTAATCGATGTCGTAAGCGTCCTTCTCCTTGAGACGATCCGCCAGAGCCATCCCCTTCATCACCAGCCAGGGAACGATCCCGGCCACACGGAACGTCACCCGGTCGCGTCCGCCGCCGGGGAGCTCTCCTTCCACCGAAACCTGGACAGGATTGGAAAAGGCCAGATCACACCCTCGTGCCTTCCGGGCACGGACGTCCTGTACGGGTTGAGTCCGGTGGCCGGGGCCGGTGCCTCCATACTCTCCGGACAAAAGGTCTACCTCGATCACGACGGGGTCACGCCCGGGCAGCGGGATCTCACGGAAGAACCGGAACGGCTGGTCCGGGTCCTGCCGGTACCCTCGGGAAGCGAATGTCTCAAGAATCGTCCGGTAGGATTCTTCAGGAATTCTCCTGAAGTCCAGTGCAAGGTCGATGTCCAGAGTGCCTGCATGAGGTTCTGACGCTTGCGGAAAGAGCAGGGGAGGGACCCAGCCCCCAACGACCACCGTATGATCTCTGATCTGCCCCATGAGATGGATGAGCTCGATCAGGACGGACCGGCAGGCTTCCACAGCCTCCGCGCTGTAATCCCGTTGGGTCACCATCGCGGCCGGAGCCTCTGCTCCAGGATGAATGTGGCGGCTTCTTCTCCCCTCCCCTTGTACCCCGCCAGGTCGAGGTAGAGCTGGATGTCGCTGGCGACTGTCTCCCCGTTCACCCTCCTGGCGGCATAGAAGAGGCCCTCGTCAAATGGGTTCAAAATCGTGAAGTTTGCTCCGGAGGGGACGGGCTTCCATCCCAGCGCCTTGGCTAGCTTCGCTGCATCACTCTCCGCATAGGCGAACCCTCGCGAGTAGCGCGCAAAGGGCGCCGTGCGCGCAGCTCCCGAGAAGAGGGTGAACGCATAGCGAATCTTGTTCTTGCGGCAGTAGTCGGCAAGCGTCCGTTCGATCTCGGGAAGCTCTCCAGAGGCAAAGCAGTCGAGCGGGCTGCTCTTCAGATAGGAATAGTTCTCCGCCCACTGCCGGAGAAGCTCCTCGGGCCGGGTCAGGCGCAACCCTTTGTCTTCTTCCCGGGCGTACTCCAGATCGAGAAGCCGCTGCTTCACCTTGAAGGCCAGCCCCAGGCTCACCTGAGCCTTCTGCGCCATCGCCTGCACCTGCCAGGATCGTTCTGCCTCTTCCAGGAGCACCCGCAGAACCCGACTTGCCTTCGGGGTGAAGAGGTTTCGCAACGGGCGCCGCTCGACCTTCGGGTTCGAGAACCCCTGCCGCTCGATGAACACCTGGCCAAAGGCGAGGCGGCAGTCCCCCGCCTGATCCACGAAGCCGACTCCCTCCTCCTTGCAGATCTCCCGTGAGCGGGGGCCGATGTAGGGAGCCGCCACGACGCCGTACGTTCTGGCGCCCGAAAGACAGGTCCGGAGCTGCTGGATTGCCCCTCGGATCAGGCGGGGCTCCCCACTCCCCTTGGCTTCAACGAGGACCCGCCAGCGTTCTCTGCCTGCCATCAAGTCAAGGACGAGGTCAACCCGTCTGCCCTGAAGCGGAGCGCCCCTCTTCCACCCCTTGAGACGGACGAAGGGCACCTGCGAGAGGATGGTTTCAATGCTTTCCTCTATCTGGGATGAGGGTGGCTCGGGAAGAGAAGCGATCGACTTTGCAAGTCCCGGCATCCGAAATTCCCCCGACCGGGAATGCCTCCGGTCATGGCGAGGCAATTTCACTGAGGGAGCACCTTTTCCCAACCGGTGAAAGCCTACAATTGAATGAAACCCGAGTCAAGGAGTTTCACTGAATCGTTTTGTTTCACCAAATGGTGAAATTAGCTATTTTAGTGAAACACCCCCTTTGCAAAGTGCTGTCGAATCTGCTCTGAAAATGGCTCGTTCACCCCCTCCCTGCTCCAAGACTGTGTCATAAGTCCGTTCATGGTTCGACTGGCTCACCACGAACGGGCATCCGGCCCATGCGCGACGAGCACCCGCTCGATGGCTTCCTCGAAGCTGCGTTCGGAAACATCAACCATGGGCTACCTCCCTCGCCTCCCCGAGCTCGGTCCGGCGATCACCGCGGCGGCCCCGGCGGTCGCAAGTTCCGAAAGCGGCACCACGGTCACGCGCCGCTCGAGGTCATAGCGGCCATGAAAATCGAACATCGACAGTTCATTTTTCATGGTGTCAGAAGGGTCCATCGGAATAAATCGGAGGCGGATTACATCACGACAACCCGCGGCGGCGGCGCAGGAACCACTCGGCGCACAGGACCAGGGTTAGCAGGGCGAAGGCCCAGGGGGTCTGCCCCAGCTTCAGGCGGCGCTCGGCCAGCAAGCGGAACTGAGAGCGGGACTCCAGCAGGCGGCGGATCTTGTCGATGCCGCCCCGGCTGAGCTCCTCGGGAGAAACCACAAGGCCCTGGGAGGAGCCGGCCAGGCTCTGCAGCGTTTCCCGGTTCGGGAAGCCGCTGGCAGCCTCCAGTGTGCCGCTCTGGACACGAAAGGAAAATTCGCTCCTACCCGGATTCTCCGGCTGGCCTCGGGTCTCCACCCGTACCCGATATTCGCCGGAGTTGCCGGGCCGCCAAGTGGCAATGAAGTCACCGGCCTTTTCTCCAGGCTTGGGAATCAGGGAGACGTTCTCCCCGCCGGGGCCTTGCAAGGACACGCTCAAGGTGGGGTTTTTGGCCGGGCTGTAATCCCGGTCCAGGGCGCGGATGCGGATCGTCACCTCCTCGCCGGGCTCGTAAACGGCCCGGTCCGCCTTTGCCACCAGAGGATCAAGCCCCGGATCCCGGATGAGCCAGCGCACCATCCGGTGCACGAACTGGAGGTAAGGGCGGTTGCTCTGATCTCCGCCGGCGGCCGTGAAGTTCCAGCGCCAGAAATAGTCGCTCATGAGAGCCATCGTTCGCCCCTTCCCGTAAGTGCCGACGACCAGCACGGGCTCCGCGTTGCCTTCGCCTCCCAGACCGCGCCCGGTGGCCAGGAGAATGGCGCCGCTCTTCAGACGGTCCACCCGGTTGTAGCCGTCCAGGCGCGGAAGCTGGTTCCAAACTTCCGCGGGGGAATGGCCGTTGGAGCCGAATCGGGTCATGGGGTGGTTTGTCCCTTCCCGGGTCAATTGCACGGAGATGGAATTTTTCTGGTAGGTGGCCTGGGAGTCTCCCATCCGGACCGGCAGGATCTCCTCGATGGGCGTGCCGGCGTAGCCGCCGTCCCGGAAGGAACTGGGTCCACCGAGCATGGCGAAGGCGCCTCCCTTCTCCACGAATTTTTTAATGTTCTCCAGGTAGTGGAAGGGGAAGTAGGGGAGATACGTAAAGTTGTCGAAGACGATCAGGTCGAAATTGTCCAGCTCCTGGGTAAAGAGGCGGTCCGTGGGGAAGGGGATCAAGCTGAGTTCGTTTTCCGGAACATTGACCTCGTCCAGAGGAGTGCGCAGGATGACGAAGGAGACGAGATCGAGGGTCGGGTCGCTTTTGAGAGCCTCGCGCAGGAAGCGGTAGTTCCAGGAAGGGGAGCCGCTGACGATGAGGGCCCGGATGCGGTCCCGCAGCACCCGAACGGTAAGCTGCACCTGATTGTTGCCGGCGATTTCCTCTTCGGCCCGCAAGGGGGTGCTTGCCGAGAGCTGGTGGTCGCCCACTTCCTTGGGGGTGAGCCTAAAACTGACCTGTGCCTCACCCTCCGCAGGCACGGTCACGGTCTTGGATTGCAGGATTCTGTCTCCCCGGCGCAGGATCAGGGGGACCGAGAGTTCCGGATAGCCGTGGTTGCGCACGGAGAACTTCAGATCCAGAGGAATGTTCACGAAGCCAAGAGGTGGAACGTTCAGGGAAGAAACGGAGAGGTCCCGGAACTTTTGCGGGTTGCCCACAGGAATGGCAACGATGGGAACCCCCCGCGGAGCCTGAGGAGGAGCGCCGTCGGTCTGTGCGCCGTCGGAAAGCAGGAGGACGCCGGCCAGGGGTGCTTGCTCTTCCCGGCTCTGGTCCGTAACCTGAGCGAGTGCTTTCTGGATTCGCGTGGCACTCCCTTCCGCTCTCGCTTGGGCCAGGTCTTTCGCGGAGACTCTCTGCAGGTCTTCATTGAACAGGTAGAGTTGCGGGGTAAAGCGGCCCTGCAGCTCGTGCAAGAGGCCTGCCTGTGAGTTTCCCAGGGCCTGGCGGGCCAGGTCAAGCCGGGTTGCGGAGGGGTTCCCGTCCTTCAATCCCATGCTGCGGGAGTTGTCGACCAGCACCGCCACCGCAGGCACCAGCCTCTCGCGCTCCTGGATCAACAGGACGGGGCCCAGCAGGAGCCCGAAGAAGAGGGCAAGCGCCAGAGTTCGCATGCCGATCAGCAGCGCCGAGTCTTTGCGGCCCACCCTGTGCAGGATCTTCACGAACTGGAAACCCAGAAGAGCGCTGCCGCCAAGCGCCAGAAGGATGAGGACCCAACCGGGAACCAGGGACTCCCAGGCCAGGGCTGATGTACTCCAAATTGTAGGCGCAGAAGAAGGCATTTTAGAGAACCTTGCGCCGCAGGAACGGCAGGTGAATCAGATCGCGTTTGTAATCCGCGGTCAGGGCGTACAGGACCACGTTGATCCCCAGGCGAAAGGCGTAGGAGCGCTGCGTCTCACCGCCGGGCACGGCCTCGTACCGCCAGTTCCCCAGATAGTCCCTCTCCCAGGCGCTCCCCACGTCGTTCTGCGTGTAGAGGAGCGGGGTCCAGTTGTCGAGGGTGATCCCCAGCAGGAACGGGTTCACGATCCGTCTGCCCCCCAGATTTCGCAGCAGATAAAAGGAGCGGAAGGCGGAGTGATCCTGGGAGAGGCGCTCCAGGCGATGTTGCGCGAAAGCCCGCTCCAGTTCACTGCGCAGGCTCTTGTCAAAGCCGGAAGCCGGGGTACCGGAGGCATCGTCCACAAAGAGAAGCCCTCCAAGGCTCGCAAACTTCCGAAGATTCTCCATCTCTTCGGGGGAAAACGGGGCAAACTCGTTGCGGCCCGTCATGTAGAGAAACGGGTACTGGAAAAGGTCCCGGTCGGTCAGGCTCAGCACCTTTCTCTCGGAAGCCGCGTCGACGCTGGTGCGGGCGGTCAGTTCCCGCAGGAACTCCACCTGGGCATTCGGGTGGGGGTCCCAAGTTCCGCCGCGGTAGCGGAGCTGGGCAAAAGTAAAGCGGCTGTGAGATTGGGCGAGTGTCTGAGCGGAAGCGGCACTGCCCAGGAGCAGAGTTCCCAGGGCTCCCAAGGACTGCAAAAGAAATTGGCGCCGGTCCATCCCCTTTCTCCTAGTTGCGGTGTGCCACGAAGGCTTCGGCCGCCAGAACTCCACCCAGGACCAGGAGGAACCAGGGAGAGAAGTCGGTCTCTCTGGTTCCCAAAAGGCTCTCCTCCTTGCCGGCCGGAGCGGCGATCCGATCGAGAGGAATCCCGCCTGCTTTTTGCTTGAGCTGAGCAAGGTCCACAGGGGTCAAATCGGATTCGGCAGCCGGTGGGTTCACCCCGTACCAGATCTCCTGGCTGCCGGGAACCTCAAGCCGGTAAATCCCGGGGGGACCTTGGGGCTGGAAGACGACAACCGCCTTGTCCCCGCGATTTTCAATGGGCACTGCAATGGAGCGCCCGCCGGGTTCCCGGAGCCGGGCCTCTTTTCCGACTCCGCTGACCGGGACCACGACCTCCTGCTTTGTCCCCCACGAGATCGTCTGGACTCCCTGATCGGCCAGGCGGCCCGTGACGGACAGCACCGCCTGCTGGAACAGGGGCAGATAGGCAGAGGTGGCGGGAAGATTGTTCCAGTCCAGATCGGCGCTGGAGGTAAACAGCAGAACCTTCCCACGGCCCACAGAAGCTTCCAGGAGAAGAGGGTCACCGCTTTCCATCTCCAGTAGGGAGTGTACCGGGGTTCTTCGCGATTCCACCCTGAAATAACGGGAGAAGCGCGCATTGCGAAAGGCTTCTTGCCCGGGGCCGCGGAAGATCTCGACGATGGGGCTACCTACGTCGATCCGGGTTATCCGGAATGGGCTTTTCTCGACCGCGGTCTTGATCTCCGCGAGAGACACAGGCAGCAAGGGGGTGGCCCCTTCGAAAAGATCGCGGTTGTAGCGCTGGGGTTCCACCTTGTCCCCCAGGAAAAAGATCAATCCCCCTCCGTCCCAGAGATAGCGGAACAGGGAACTGCGGGCCTCTGGGCTGATGGACTCCACGTTGGCCAGAATGACAGCCCCGTAATCCTTCAGCGAAATCCCCTCGATTTCCTTGGGGGTCACGACCCGCGGGCCGATGAGTCCCCGCTCCCCAACCCCCTCCGGGTGCAGGGCGTTTGTCAGATAATAGGTCTCGCTGGCGGATAGGGAAGGCCTGGGGTCCCCATCGACGACCAGAACTTTGACTTCCGCACTGACGTTGAGCGGAAAGAAAAGACGGTCATCGCCGGAAAGATCATCCGGCCCCAGTTCGATTCTCCCTTCCTGGAGTCCGGCAGCGGGAGGGAGGAAAGAGATGTTCACTGCCCGGCGCTCTCCGGGCTCTAAGTCCACGAGCTGTTCGGCGAGCTTGGCTGACCCCACCCAGAGGCTCACGGGGACGGCTTTCTGCGCCTGGGTGGAGAAGTTTGCAACGACAGCCTTGAGCTGCGAGGGGGTTCCTTGGCCCATGGGATCCCTGGCCACCTCGACGCTTTGCACGGACCGGTTTGCGGAGGAAGCTCCAGCCGCCAGGTCCACCAGAGTCACCGGGATATCCAGGTTGATTCCCCGCAGCGCCCCGGGGTTGAACTGGTCCCAACCATTGCGCCCCAGGTCGGTGACGACCACGATGGCACTTTTCCCCTGGGCCTTTTCCCGGGCGAGGAGCTGATAGGCTTGTTGGAAGACTCCGGGGATATCTGCGGTCCCGTAGGAAAATGTGATCCCTTTCAGAACCGCCAATGCCTGGGCGCGATCTCCGAGCGTGAGAGGCCCCTCTGACTTGGTCGCCGGGTTCGTGGCCAGCAAAACCATCCTGTGGCCGCCCGCGAGACCTTGCAGAAAGGCTTCCAGGATTTTTCGACCCCGGTCCAGGCGGGTCATATTGCCTTCCAAATAGCCCATGCTGAGGGAGTTGTCCAGGATCAGGACGAGCGCCTCGCTTTGCCGGGCAATCTCCAGAATGTCCCGGCTGCGGGAGAAAACCGGATGGGCGACGAAGAGGGCGAGCAGGGCCACGGCGGCCATGCGCAGGGCCAGCAGCAGCCATTGCCGGAGCCGGTTGCGGCGCACCAGCCGGTTGTGGGCCAGCAACAAATAGCGCATGGGGGCAAAGGGGATGCGGTGCAGGCGGCGCTTGCTGATGAGATGTATCAACACGGGAAGGGCCACGGCCCCCATTGCCGCCAGCATCCAGGGATTCATAAAACCCATGGTTAGCCTCGCGTTGAAAAAAACCGGATCAGGGACTGGTCCAGAGGAACCGAGGTATCCAGAAGGGTGTAGTCCATCCCGGCCTGTGCACAGGCCCGGCGGTAGTGCTCACAGAATGTGCTGATGAGCTCCACGTATTCCCGGCGGATGGCCTCGGGATCCGTAATGACCCGCAGGTCCTCTTCGAGCCCTTCGAAACGGACCGTGTCCCGAAAGGGGAGGGTCAACTCGTCGCGATCGAGCACGTGGAAGACCATGACCTCGTGCTTGAGAAACTCAAAGCGCTTGAAGGCCTGGATGATCCCGTCCCCTTCTTCCAGAAGGTCGGAGAGGACCAGGACCAGACTGCGGCTTTTCAAGCTCCCGGCCAGCTCACTCAGGGTCTCACCCAGGGTGGTTTCCCCGCGGGGCTCCACCTCTTCCAGGGCGCCGGCGATGGTTCCCAACTGATCCCGCCCGGCCCGGACGGGAAGGCTGCGCTTGAGCGTTTTGGAACACAGGGTAAGACCTACGGAGTCTCCCTGGTGGAGAAGGATGTGGGCCATGGAGGTAGCCACGAAGCAGGCATAGGCAAACTTGCTCCAGGTGGCCTTTTCTCCCCGGTACGACATGGAGGCGCTGCCGTCCAGCACCAGAAAACAGCGCCGGTTGGTCTCCTCCTCGTATTCTTTGATGTAGTAGCGGTCCGATTTGCCGTAGACCTTCCAGTCCACGTGGCGGATCTCGTCTCCCGGGCTGTACTCACGATGCTCGGCGAACTCCACGTTGAACCCCTTGAAGGTGCTCTTGTGGACTCCCGAGAGGAACCCCTCCACGCTGTGGCGGCCCTTCAAGGTCAGGGAAGAGAGCTTCCCCAGAAGCTGCGGGTCGACGTAACTCCAGGCCATTTTATTCCTCGATCCCGACCTCTTCGAGGAGCCTGTGCACCACGGTGAGGGAGTTGATGCCGGCGGCACTGGCCGCGAAGTTCGTCAGGATCCGGTGGCGCAAAACCGCCGGAGCCAGGGCCCGAACGTCTTCCACGGTGACGGTGGGGCGCCCCTGGATCAGCGCTCTCGACTTTGCCCCCAGGACCAGATACTGGGAGGCCCGGGGCCCGGCTCCCCAGTTGACCCACTCCCGGACGAAATCCGGGGCCTGGGGGTTCTTGGGACGGGAGGCCTGGACCAGGCGCACGGCGTAGCGCACCACGTGGCTGGCCACGGGCACCCGGCGCACCAGCTCCTGGATCTCCAGGAGATGGGTACTGTGCATGACCTTTTGCAAGCGTGGATGGTAGGCCGAGGTGGTGGTCGTGACGATTTCCACCTCGTCCTCGATGGGCGGGTAATCGATGAAGAGGTTAAACATGAAACGATCCAACTGGGCCTCGGGGAGAGGGTAGGTACCCTCGTGCTCGATGGGGTTCTGGGTGGCCAGCACGAAGAACGGGGGATCCATTAGATAGGTGGCGCCTCCCGCGGTCACCTTGTATTCCTGCATGGCCTGCAGGAGGGCTGCCTGGGTCTTGGGCGGGGTGCGGTTGATCTCGTCGGCCAGCAGGATGTTGCAGAAGATGGGCCCCTTGATGAACTTAAACGAGCGCCGGCCGCTGCTCACATCCTCCTCGAGAATTTCCGTTCCCGTGATGTCGGACGGCATCAGGTCCGGCGTGAACTGAATCCGGTTAAAGCGCAGTTCCAGGATCTCGGCCAGGGTGGAGATGAGCAGGGTTTTGGCCAGACCCGGCACCCCTTCCAGCAAGCAGTGACCCCGGCAGAGGAGGGCGATCAGGAGTTGTTCAATAATGGCATCTTGACCGACGATGACTTTTTTAATTTCGGCGAGGATCTTCTCCCGGCTGCGGGAGACTTCGGCCACCTGGGCCAGGTCGTCCCGGTTCTCTGTTAAGGCTGCTTCCATAATAATTCCCTTCTTAATTCTTAGCGCCCGGGATGGGCGGAGGAGAGCAGGTCGGCGATCTCCTGTTCCTGTTTCGACCGGCTGGGGTTTCCCAGGCCGTTGTACAATTCGGCAAGTCTTGTGTGAACGCGGGGGTCATAGGGGTTAATCTGGATGACTTGCTCGAAGGCATCCCGGGCTTCCCGGAGTTTCCCGGACTGCCGGTAGAGTTCCCCCAGATGGCTGTAGGCGGGCGCGTAGTCCGGGTTTGTGCGCAGGATCTGTTCCAGGTAGGAGATGGACTCCTGACCCCGGTCCGCGCGGATCAGAGCGGTGGCGAGCTTGTTGAGGAGGTACGGAGAGTAGGGATCCTTACTGAGGCCGCGAAAATACTCCAGAACCGCCACGGGGTTTTGGCCTCGGGACACGAACATGTCCCCCAGACGCACGTGATTGCGGGCCACTAGAGAGCGAATTTGCTTGAGCTCCTGTGCTTCCGTATCCACCACCCCTCCTTCACGCACGGTGTAGTTGGGGAGACCCACCCCTTCAATTTCCTTTAGTCCCTTGGCGCGCAAGAAACTCTTCCAGGCCGCCTCAAAGTCCGCGAAGGGGGTCTCCAGAATGTTCTCGATGGCTTTGCGGGTGCCCCCCTCCCCCAGGGATTCAATGTCGCTCAGAAGCTTACGCAGGATGCCGGGACCTCCCCGGGTGGCCAGGTAGTCGATGGCCGAAGCCCCCTCGGCGTAGGAAAGCTGGATTTTTTCCGATGTGTCCAGGTTCACGAGGGAGGGTTCCATGTCAGAGAACGAGACAAACGCTCCGCTGCGCAGGGCCCGGGCCAGGAGAGTTTCGTTCAGGGGGTTTAGGTAAAGGGACGGCTCACTGCGCCAGCGTGCTTCCTGATACTTGGCCAGCCCCTCGTGCAGCCAGATGGGCGCGTAGTTTCCGGACAGCTTGACGATCAGGACGTGCAGGTATTCGTGCACCAGGGCATCGAGCCAGCGGTAGCCGCGCAGCAGGGTGCGGGGAGAGATGACCATGATCTTGTTGAACTTGGCAATCCCCACGGCCCCCGAAACTTCGATGTCTTTGCGGCTCAAGGTGGAGGCCTTCTGAAAGCTCGTGGTGTCGGGAAAGATCTCGACCCGGACGGGCTCTCGGGGTGCAAAGCCGAATTCCCGGGCCATCCTTTCGTAAATTTTCTCCAGAGCCTCCGTGGCATACAGGCTCAATACACGATCTTCGGGGTCCTTAAAGCGCACGACGAAATGCGGGCTCTGCACCCGAGCAAGGGGGCTTACGGTGGCCACCGTGTCCCGAACAAATGCGGTCTGGCCCTGGGTTTCCGGGTTGGGGGATATACTGCGGGCCTTTTCGGCCAGATCCAGAGCTTTGTCGTATTCCCCGGCATAAAAAGCGGCCCAGCTTAAAGCAGACAAGAGCTGGGCATCCTGAGGTTGCTGTCGCAGGAGTTCTTCGCCCAGGCGGCGGGCCTCGGCGGCATCCCAGCGCCGCAACGATTCGTGCAGGCGATCAAGACCGGCCACATCGCTGGGGCGGAACGTGGCATGGCTTGCGGCGGCAGGCCAGAGCAGCGCCAGAGTCAATAGCCCCAGACAAGCCCACAAGCGAACCGCCCGGGCCGGCTTCTTTCTACTCGGTAAGATTCTCAAAGTACTTCTCCACCTTGCCCTTGTATTGAGAAGGAATCTTGTCCTGCAGGGACCGGATCACCCCCTGGCGGAAAACCTCGGGGGCCCTGTAATCCTCCCGTCCCGGCAGTTGGAAATCGCGCTCGCTAACCCCCTGTCTGCCCCTTTCCTGGAAGCTGCGGTCCGGCTGCCGCATGGGAGGCTCCCTCATGCCCCGGAAGTAGTAAGGGGAGATCCCGGCCTGGGATAGCATGGGGGCCGGGGTGCCCATGAGGCGGCCGCGCTGGGCCATCTGCTGCATGGCGTTTTGCAGGTTCGATTGGGTCTGGCTCAAACGGTTGATGGCCTCTTGCTCCGGGGGGATCGCCTCCCGGGAGGCCCGCTCACCCAGTTGGGTTTTGGCCTCTCCCATGGAGCCGGCTGCTCCTTCCAGCCCCTCCAGGAGTTCGGGCCCGAGAAAGGGGGTGAGGAAGGAGAGTTCCCGCAGCTTATTCAGCAGGGCCTCGGTCTTATCCTGCAGGGCTCTCTGACGGTTTTGCAGTTCTCCAAACTCACCGGCTTCCTGCTCTCCAACCACATCGCGATTGCGGCCCGGCAGTCTCTGCAGATCTTTTTCCAGAGAGCGCAGCGCTTCCCGCATGGCCTCGAAGCTCTTTTCGACCCGGTTCCGAAGCTCGGGGGAAAGCTCACCGGCGGACATCTGAGAGCGCAGCCGCCGCGCCAGATTTTCCTCCTGCGCCAGAGCTTCCTTGAGCCGGAGCTTCCCCTCCTCCAGGTGGCGTTCCGCGATTTCGCGTTCCATCTGGCGCAGCGTATCCCTCAGCCGGTCCAGGGACCAGCGCAAGTCCCAGCCGCCCCGGTTCAGATCCCCGCCGGTTTGCTCCCCGACCCCTTTGAGCTTCTCCCGCACCTGGCCCAGGGTATCCCGCAGGCGTTTCTGCAGGTCGGGGAAGAGTTCCTGCTGCCGCTTGTTGAGGAGGTCCGAGAGCTTACTGTCCAGGTTCCCGGTGTCTTTGAGGAGCTGCTTCTGGGTTTCAATCAACTCCTGGAGAATGTTGCTGGCTTTTTCCGATTCCCGCTGGGACATGTTGAAGGGGAAGTTTTGGGCCATGTTGAACATCCCTTGCAAGCTTGCCATCATCTGGGAGAGGGCCCTCATGAAGTTTTGGGCCAGTTGCCGGGCGGCTTCCAGATCTCCGGCCTGGAGCAGGCGCTGCAGCTCCTGGAGGTCGCGGAAGAGATCGCCGAAATTCAGGGTTTCCCCGCTCATCTGGTTGATGAACTCGTCGGGCATCTGGCGGGCCAGTTGGGACAGAGATTCCATCATCTGCTGCATGAGGTTCTGGAGTTTCCCGAGGGTATCCATGAGAGAGCGCATCAGATTGGGGTCAAACTTCTGGGCTAACTGGTCCAGGGCGTCCAGCAGTCCGCGCTGCATGTTCGTGATGTTCTGGGTGGATTGCATGAGATCCCGCATCTTCTGGCGCTGCAGGGTCTCCTCGGCCAGCAGGGCGGCCTTTTCCAGCTCCGAGGTGACCTTCTCCTGGCGGTCCGTAAAAGGCTGGGAGCCCACCCGAGGCCGGGCCTTGAATTCGTCCTGGAGAAACTGCAGGTTGCGCTTCAAGGTGTCCAGGTCCATGAGAGTGGAGACATCCGAGAGGGGGTCCTTTTCCATGCGCTGCAGCCCCTCGTTGAGCCGGTCCACCACCTCGTTGAGCCGGTCCTTGAGCTTGCCGTGCTCCTCCCGCAGCTCCTTTTCCACCCGCTCGGCGTCGGCGGGAGGCAGACGGCCCTCCTGAAACTGTTCGAGTTTCTCCCCGTATTGGAGCTGGTTCCCGAGCAGGTCCAGTAACTTTTCGGCCAGGTCACGCTGCAGGTCCTGGACCCCCCGATGGCGTTCCTGGGCACTGTGGACGATCAAGACGTGCTCGGCGGAAAAGCCGGTCTTGGGACCCGAGAAGACATCGTTGTCCTGGGCCTCCAGGTGATAGCGCACGACCGTCCCGGGTTCCAGGGAGAGCAGACCAAGATCCCAGAGATAGTGCCCGCTGATTTTGCGCTCCCGCACCCCGGCCTTGCCGATCCGGATTCTCTGCTCCGGACCTTCTTTGAGACGGTAAACCAGGGTCACCGAGGAAAGACCGAAATCATCGCCGGCCGTGAAGCCCAGGTCGATGATCTGGTATTCATCCACGCTCATCTCCGGCGGTGGGTTGACGATTTCCACCACCGGGAGTTGATCCGCAATCGTCCGGAAGTCGTAATGCACGGGGTGGCGATTCTTGAAACCCTCGGTGTCTTCCAGCTCCAGATGGTACCCGGTTGAGGCCAGAGCCACAATGCGAGCCCCGAGCGCATTTTCCGGGGAGATTTGCATGGCCCTGCGGGTGCCATCGTCGAAGACCATGACGGCCCGAGAGATCTTCTTGTTGGCCTTTACTTTCAGGATCACCTCGGTCCCTTTGAGGGCCTCCACGTGGCCGCTTCCTTCCCGCGCTTCCGGGGCCAGCCCCGTGTATTCCGGGTAGATGTACTGGATCTGAAAGTTCCCGGCGGCGGGGAGGTCGATGACCTCCACCTGATACAGTGGAGACCGATCCGATCCAACCCGGGCTTCGTAGCGAAAGGAGCTGTTCACCTGGGGGAGCAGTGTCCGGAAGCGCGCCGGCCCGGCCGCTGCCATGGCGATGGGGAGCTCCCGTCCGTCGCCGTTGTAAACCGTGAGCATCACCTGCTTGGGAAGAGGTCCTGTCGTGGTGGCCACAATCTCCAGGCTGTCCCCTCTGGGAATCTTCACCTGGCCGGGGGAAAGAGCGATGGACACGTGACGGGGTGGGATCGCCGCAAAGGGGTTCAAGAGGAGGGCCGCTGTCCGCTGGACTCCCGATGGAAAGAACATCCAGGACCCCACGAAGGCAACTCCCAGGGGAATGAGCGTGAGAAGCCTGGACCGCACCGCGGTCGGGTATTGCAGGCGCAGGTCAGGCGCCTTGCGGATGACTTGGGAAGCCTGGTCGATGGCGGCTGCCGCCAGGTCCACAGAGGCCCGGCCCTGGTTCTTCCCTTCGATAACCTCTTTTTGGAGTTGCCAGGCGTTGAGGATCTGGTTGCGCAGGAGTGGGTGTTCGTGCTCCAGATAACGAGCCACCTTTTCTTGGGGGATTGGACGGAGGATTCCGAAAGCCAGACGGCAACCCAGGAAAACTACGATGAGGAAAAAGAGAAGAGCGTATACCGGAACCGCGTAGGGGAAGAAGGGAGCTGCGGCTTCGGCCAGCGGAGCACTGAGCCACAGGACGATTCCCAGAGCCAGCAGGACGGACCCGTTTTCCAGCAAGCCAAAAACTTTTAGCCGCTGCCGGCCTTTCTGGATGAGCCGGGTGACATCCTGAAACGACAAACTCGGCGACACGGTAACGCCCCCTCCCCTCTGTCAGCGGGAACCCGAAAGGTCATATCGGTTGGACACCCAAACGGTGCGGGCGGTTCCCCTTCTCTCCAGATACTGCGCGCCTGCTGCCGTCGCGAAGAACGGAAGGAACCCTCCAGGTGCCACTAACCCAAGGGGGCACAAGGAAAATTGCAACGTCCCATGTTTACCATAGGGGTAACCCTCTGTCAATTGCGCGGTTATCACACCTGATTCTGTCCGAGGCCGGGGGCCGCCTTCCCGCGCAAAAGTTTACCGGGTACCCGCAAGAGCGGGTGCCCAAGGGGCACCCTGGCCTCCTCCTTGCATCCGTAGAGCTCGGCTGCGCGGGCTGCTCCCTCTGAGCTGGTGGCTGGCCGCTGAACGCTTTCGTAATGGGAAAAAAGGTTTGCGGTTTGACGGATGGGATGCTAGAGTGAGCCGAATTTACAGACAGCGCGGTTAAGGAGTGTGGATGGATTATCAGGTGAAACTGGAGGTCTTCGAGGGACCTCTGGATCTTCTCCTCCACCTCATCAAAAAGAACGAGGTGGACATCTACGATATCCCCATCGCCGTGATCACCCAGCAGTATCTGTCCTACCTGGACCTCATGCAGACCTTGAACCTGGATGTGGCCGGCGAATACCTGGTCATGGCGGCCACCCTGATCCACATCAAATCCCGCCAGCTTTTACCTCCCGAAGAAACCGCGGAGCCCGAAGGGGAGGAGATGGAGGATCCCCGGGAGGAGCTCGTTCGCCGTCTTTTGGAGTACAAAAAGTTTAAAGAGGCTGCCGAGGAGCTGCGCCGCAGGGAAGTCCTGTGGCAGGATGTCTTTGCCCGCCAGGCACCTTGGGAGGGCGATGGAGAGCCCCTGTCTTACGGCCAGGAAGCCACGGTTTTCGATCTCCTCTCGGCCCTGCAGGACATTCTCGATCGGGTGCGGGAGATCCCCGGTGTCCCTCTCTCTCTGGAAGAGATCACGATCACGGAAAAGATCAACATGATCCTGAGCTGCTTGGCCGAGACCGAGACGCTTGCCTTCGAGGATCTCTTTGCCACAAGCACAACGCGCATGGAAATCATCGTGACTTTCCTGGCCCTGTTGGAGCTGGTGAAACAGCGCCTGCTCCGGCTCTGGCAGCCGGCGCCCTCCGGGCCGATTCGGATCTACCGCGGCGTGGAAACGGGAACTGCCCATGAACGATTCTGAGCTGAAAGCGATTCTGGAATCGATCCTGTTCATCGCTGAGGGTCCCGTGACCCTCAAGCAGTTCTGCGAACTGTTCCAGGAAAAGTGCGAGAAGGAACAGGTGCGCAGGCTTCTCGAAGAGCTGAAGATCGACTTTGCAGAGCGGGCCCTCCAGCTCGTGGAGGTGGCCGGAGGCTACCGGCTGTGCACTCGCCCCGTGCACGCGGAATGGATCCGCAGCTTCCAGGCTCAGGAGCGCCGGACCCGGCTTTCCCCGGCAGCCTTGGAGACTCTGGCCATTATTGCTTACCGGCAACCCATCACCCGGGTCGAGATCGACGAGATCCGCGGGGTGGATTGCAGCACGGTCCTCAAGACCCTCCTGGAGAGGCGCCTGGTCCGCATCCTGGGCCGCCGGCGGGCTCCGGGAAACCCCCTCACCTACGGTTCGACCCGGGAGTTTCTGGAGTATTTCGGCCTCAAGGACTTGAAGGATCTCCCGACTCTGAGCGAGTTTAGCCCCCCCGAAGAGGTGGAGATCTATTCCCATGAAGCTGAGGCTGCAGAAGATCCTGGCGGAAGCGGGGATCTCCTCCCGGCGTGAAGCTGAAACATTCATCTTGGCAGGCCGGGTTACCGTTAATGGCCGGATCGTGCGCTCCTTGGGCAGCAAGGCGGATCCCGAGAGTGACCTGGTGGCCGTTGACGGCCGCCCCCTGGGCCCCCCCGAAACCAAGGCCTACTTCGTGCTGTACAAGCCCCGAGGGGTCATCACTTCCCGGAAAGACGAGCGCGGCCGCAAGACCGTCGCGGATTTGATGCGCTCCCTGCCGTTTCGGCTCTTCCCGGCGGGCCGCCTGGATTATGACGCGGAGGGAGTTTTGATCATGACGAACGACGGGGAACTGGCCATGGCCCTGACCCATCCGAGCTATCAAGTTTCCCGCACGTACTTGACCAAGGTGCGGGGGTTCCCTTCCCCTTCGGCGCTGGCCTTCTTGCGGCGCGGGTCCGGGAGCGGGCCCTCCCCGCGGGTCCGGCTGGTGAAAAAAACCCCCAAGAACTGCTGGATCGAGATTACCCTGACCACGGGTCGCTATCATGAGGTCAAGGAGATCTGTGCTGCAGCGGGGCATCCGGTTCTCCGGTTGATCCGGACAGCCCATGGGTGTGTGACCCTGGAGGGTCTTCAGCCCGGAGAGTATCGTCCCCTGCTCCCCCGGGAGGTCCGGCACCTGCGCACCCTCCTGCGAACATTCCATGGAAATGGAGAGAAGATTCAACGCTAGAGATTTTTTTCTGATCATCGTGACGATGGGTTTGCTGGCGGGTTGCGCGTCCCCGCTGCCCCCCCCGGTGCTACGGGACGAACCGGCCCAGGCTCCCTCTGTTCCGGCGCCACCACCGGACCCAATCCCCGCGCCTCTGCCTGCGCCGGGACCGCCGCCCGTCTTGGAAACACCAGCGCCTCCTCCGTCTCCCTCCCTGAGCCAGCGTTTTCCACAAATCGCCCGCAGCAGCGGGGTGACCCGGGCGGAGGCTGCAACCGTCATCGTGAGGGGAATACCTCGCTTCCACCTGATTCGTCCGCTGAAGTCTGTGGAGATTGTCACGGATATCCCGGACCACAGCGCCCGCCGGGAAATTTTGGAAGTGGTCGGCAAGGGGATTATGGAGGTGTACCCGAATCATACCTTTTCCCCTTCCTCCCTGCTCTCACGGGGGGAACTGGCGGAGATTCTAAGCACTCTGATCGATCGCCTGCCCGCCAACCGGCGGCCGCCTCTCCCTGGTTCCTCCTCGTCCCTCCGGTTCCAGGATCTTCTCGATAGAAACCGGTATGCTCCGGCAGTCTACCGGATGGTGCGGCTGGGAATCTTGAAACCGAAATCCGCCAGAACCTTTGGTGTCGGAGAGAAGGTCAGCGGCGGGGAACTCCTGGGGGCTGTGTCTGCCTTGAACGCATGGTTCACAACGGCCTCCCGGACGTCTTCGGATACCCGCTAATCCATGTAGGGGCGCGATTTATCGCGCCTTAGTTTGTCCTGACTGCCGGCAGATTATTGTCGGGCGCAATGAATTGCGCCCCTACTTAAGACTCGCTAACCAGCGATCAAATCCGTCCTCGCCTTTCCGTCGTGGATTCTCCCGGTCGAGTTCCCAGCGCAATGGATTGGTCGCAATATATTCCCGCATGCGGTTTAAGGATTCTTCATTGCGAATGATGTGCTCGAAATGGTTGCATTGCCACTCGAATTTTGGGAATTCTGCCAGTCGGATGAGACGGGTAGTTACTGCCTTAAAGTACGATGTTCCCCAGTGTAGGGGCGCGATTTATCGCGCCTTCGTTTGTTCTAACTATCTGTACCACCCGCCCCGCATCGTTCAATCCCATTTTCTCGTCTTCCACCTCGCCAAATGAATTCTCTCGATTACAGGTACAGATCGTCACGAAATAGGCACCGGCTTGGGAGTAGTCATA
Organism: Candidatus Tectimicrobiota bacterium; assembly: GCA_016193065.1. Classification (GTDB taxonomy): domain Bacteria; phylum JACPSX01; class JACPSX01; order JACPSX01; family JACPSX01; genus JACPSX01. Next base: position 23,340 of record JACPSX010000108.1, read on the forward strand.
CCCCGAATTTTCCTCTGTTTCCTAAATCTTGACAGCCGTTTGCGGATCGGGCTATTATTTGATAATGAAAGATTCATCCCTTCAGGAGAAATCGACCGAGCGACGCTCCTTCCTCAAGAAGGGGAGCCGGACAGCAGCCGTTCTCCTGGCCGGGCTGTTCCTCCTGGGCTGCCAGGCCAGGGTGGAAACGATTCCTGTCCTCGACACTCCCGCCCATCATACCGATGTAGGAATGCGGCTTCTGGAGCGGGGCAAGCTCGATCAAGCCCTCCGGGAATTCCGCCTGGCCAAAGCCCTCGACCCCAGATACCCGCCGGCCTACCTGGGAGCCGGGATGGTCTATCGCAGCCAGGGGGATTTTGCCAAGGCATTTGCCGAGCTTCAGGAAGCCAGGACGAATGCTCAGACGGCCGCCCAAAAGATTTCCGCCCGCGCCGAGATCATTGTGACCTACCGCCAGGCATTCCTGGCGGGGCAGGGGGAAAAAGACTGGCTCAAGATCTCGGAACAGGAGTTTGCCGAAGGGACTGCCCAGCCCGGGGACCACTCGGCCCTCTATTACGCCATGGGCCGGGCCTACTTGACTGCCTACGAATTTCTCAAAGCCGAAGAAATGTTCCGCAAGGTCGTTTCTCGGGACGGCCCTTACGCCAGGTCCGCCTCCGCGGAGCTGGCGATTATCGAGAAGGTGAAGCAGTTCATGAGAGAGGGCCGTTAGTGCCTTCGCGACCCTGCAGCAAACGGGACTCAGGAGTTCCTCTTTGCCTCCATTGACGCGAAAGGGGTGGGAAGGGGTATTGTGGATCCTGAGCGGGGCCGTTGTTGTTGCCCTCCTCNNNACGTTGCCCGGGGGGTTCTGGCTCCGTTTTTTATTAGTTTTCTCCTGGCTTACCTCCTGGATCCCCTCATCGGACGCCTGACCAGCCGGAGATTTCCCCGCACCGCTTCCATTGTTGCCCTGATGGTCGTCACACTCCTGCTGATCGGGACTGCCGTCGTTCTCCTCTATCCGATCCTGAGTCAGCAGGCCCAGCACCTCATAGAAAACATGCCGCTCTACATTGAGGCGGTGCAGAGATGGCTGGCCCCCTTGGTGGAGCGCCTGGGAATTGGGGATCCCGGGAGCCTGCGGGAGTTTCTCAATCAGGTATTCTCCCGTTTTGGATCTCTTCCCCTTCAGGTCCTCACTCAAAGCACCCGGATTGGCTTTCAAGCCCTGACGAATTTGGTCAGCTTCATCCTCTTCCTGGTCAATCTCCTGATCATCCCCGTGGCTACTTTTTACCTGCTCAGGGACTGGGATCAGCTCAAGGAGCGGGCCATTACCCTGGTTCCCGTGCACCGGCGCGCTGGGGCGAGGTCCCTGATAAAGAAAATCGACACGGCCCTGGGAGCTTTCATCCGGGGGCAGATACTCATCGCCTTCCTGCAGGCGGTGTATTACAGCTTTGCCTTTTCGTTGGTGGGAGTACCCCTGGGCGTGCTGCTCGGCATGGTGACCGGCTTTGCCAGCGTGATCCCCTACCTTGGTCTCGTCATTGGGCTTCTCCCTACGCTGCTCCTCACCTATGTCCAGTTCAGTGACTTTTCCCATCTGCTGGGTGTGCTGCTTGTTTTCGGGATTGCCCAGGTTCTGGAGACGGGAGTCTACACTCCCCGCATCATGGGGGAGAAGGTGGGACTCCATCCGGTCGCTATCTTGCTGGCGGTGGTCGTGGGGGGGAAGCTGTTCGGGTTTGTGGGAATTCTCCTGGCGATTCCCGGGGCCGCCGTGATCAATGTTCTCTTTCAGGAGACCCTGGAACGTTACCGGCGCTCCCCTTACTATGCAGGCCCTACGGACAGCTCTTAGGAGGCTTGCAGTAGGCCATGAAGCCCCCCGTTTTCGTCACGCGCCCGATTCCCGCCCCTGCCCTGGCACAGCTCACTCACCGACCGAATCACTGGGGACCTCTTGGAATCGGCAATGGAGCTCAGGGTCGTTTCGAACGTGGCCGTGGGGTTTGACAACATCGACGTGGCGGCTGCGACCCGGCGCGGGATCCTGGTGACCAACACGCCGGGAATTCTCGACGAGACCACGGCCGACCTGGCCTTTGCCCTCCTCCTGTCCGCAGCCCGGCGCGTGGCGGAAGGGGACCGCCTCGTCCGCCGGGGAGAGTTCCGGGAATGGAGTGTTCACATGCTGCTGGGGGAAGATGTTTTCGGCAGAACCCTGGGGCTGTGCGGCTGCGGGCGCATCGGTCAGGCTGTGGCCCGCCGGGCCGCCGGGTTCTCCATGCGGGTCCTTTACACGGCCCGCCATCGACTCCACGGTCCCACCGAACAGCAGATGGGACTCACTTATGTGGACAAGGAGACCCTGCTGCGGGAGAGCGATTTTGTGAGCCTTCACCTCCCCCTGACTCCCGAGACCCGGCACTACATCACGGAGCGGGAGCTGGCGCTTATGAAACCCACGGCCTATCTCATCAACACGGCCCGTGGCCCCGTCATTGATGAGCCGGCGTTGGTGGAGGCTCTCAAGACCAGCCGGATCGCGGGGGCGGGCCTGGATGTTTTCGAAGACGAGCCCCGCCTCCACCCGGGCCTCATGGGTCTGGACAATGTGGTCCTCACCCCTCACATTGGCAGTGCTTCCCGCCAGACCCGCACCCGGATGGCGCTCGTGGCGGCGGAAAATCTGATTGCCGCTTTGCTGGGAAAACGCCCCCCCAACCTCGTGAACCCCGAAGCTTTCGATCGACGCGACGCGCGGTAGGGAACTGCATGCGGCGGTGGTCGCAAAAGAGCCTCCATGCCAAGAATCAAGACCTGACCCCAATCCTTGGTGGACGGGCTTTTCGTCGGCACATCTCAGTCAACGACGGCGTTTACCGGCCCTTGAAATCGATGTTGCTGAACAAAGGCGCGGTGGGTCTGGTGATCTTGAAGGCGGCCATGCTTTTTAAAGGCCCGCCGCTGCTGCCGACGTGACAACCGTTGCACCCTGCGATAGCAGTATCATACGCCTTTTCGAACGCCGCCTTATCCTTTGCCTCGATCGCCTTGATCAATGCCGGAAGAGCGGACTCTGCCCAGGGTTTCAAACTTGCGATTCGCTTCGGCCTCACCACATAAACGCCCTTGATCGTCTCTTCGGACCTATAGGCCTCAAAACGGGCCAAGTCCCAGTTGCCTGCTTGCGCGCCAAACCACATGTTGTTGAAATAGATAGTCAGCTCAATCATCCGCGGCGCTGTGCCTGGCTGGATGGACCAAAGCGGTAGCTTCTCATCGTACTTCGAAAATTTTTCGTCGATGGCCTTATTGACGTTCTCCTGAGCGACTGCAGGTGGCCCCTGCCAGGCGGAAACTAGCAGGGCGATGCCAATCAGCGCCACCAGCGCCAGTCTGAGGGTTTTCATCGGTACCCCCTTTCAAAAAAGAAATCACGGTTGACCCCTCCTCTAGCCTCAGCCAAAGGCTGATCCGCCTCAGGTGGAAGCTAGTTTCAAAGCCTCTTACATCAGTTAGGGGCAGATGTCCAGCTTAAATTCAGGGGACACCTTACTTAACTTGTAACTTCCTTGCTCCCTTCGGGCCGGGCTTCTGTCGCCTCAGCGTGCGTTCCATGATCCGCTCTAGCGGTTCCGTGAAGCGTTCATTTCCAAGTGGCCTGCCGGTCCGCTCGTGCTTCCTGATGTCGTTCATTGTCTCTTCCTCCTCGGCCGAGGAAAGGAACAGTTTCCAGTCTCCAACGATCTCCAGCAGGGGAGACACCTTGACAAGCTGATCATC
>JACPSX010000109.1 GCA_016193065.1 Candidatus Tectimicrobiota bacterium
GGGCTGTGGAGCTGATCTCCAAATTTCCGCTTCACTTCCCGCAGAAGCTCTTGCGGAGTCTCTACGGCAACAGGGAACTCACTGCGCCAGTCCCACGGCTTACACGCGTCGATGATCGCTCGAGAGTTGAACCACTTCTCCTTATTTGGACCCGGACGAATGGCCGGGTCCAAGGGACCGCTCAAGCAGTGGGTCAGGATTTCAATGGCGTTCTGCGGATCGCTCCGCGTACCCAATGCCCAGAGAACCTCGTCGTTGTCATAGATATCGATATCGTCGTCCACGACAATCGTATAACGGCCCATATATGCCCCCGCCCCGCACTGTGCGAGCACCCGGGCGGCCTGGCGGGAATGCCCCGCGTATCGCTGACGTATGGCAATGATGCTCAACATGGTTTCCGCGGCCGCATCGTGGAAGCGAATCGCTTTCACATCAGGCACACCCGCTTTTTCCAGTTGCTCCAGGACCACGGCTTCACGCAGCATGGATGAGAACACCAGCGGCGCAACGGAGGGCTTCAGGGACGGCACGCCGAGGATGATCGGATCGTTTCGATACATGAGCGAAGTGACTTTAATGGTGGAGACGAGCCGGCTGCTGCTCGCATAATAGCCGTGCCACTCGCCGAAGGGTCCTTCGGGCCGCTCGTCCTCAGGGGAAGAAATCCCTTCGATGACAATTTCCGAGGTGGCCGGGATCGGCAACCCGGTGTGCGGGGCTTGGATCACCTCGATCGGCTCTCCGCGAACTCCGCCTGCCCAATTATATTCAGAGACCCCGTAGGGCAAACTCGCTGAGCCGGCCAGCAGGAGCAGCGGATCATGGCCGAACGACACGGCAACACGCATGGACTCACCCCTGGCGAACAACTGGTCCCTATGAATTCGGGCGTGATGGCTGGGCGATACATGAAAACTCAGCGTCTTCTCATCGTGAATCATGATCCGATAGGTCCCCAGGTTCACCCAACCGGATTCCGGATCTCGCGTGACGGTAACGCTGCCTGTGCCGATGTACCGGCCGCCGTCCTGCGTATGATATTTCGGGGCCGGCAGAGAGAACATGTCGATGTCTTTGCCTTCCCGAATATTTTGCAGGACAGGCCCATCAGATACAATCTCCGGCGCCAGCGAGGGCAGCGAATTTATTTTTTCGCGCAATTTGTAAGAAAACTCGGTGCGCTCGATTCCAGGGTCAAAATCCAAGGTCATGGCCACGCGGGGCAGCGTTGCCAGTGGATCCAGGAGAACGCGGTAGCCTTTCGGATACCCAACGATCTCATCGCAAAGGAGCGCCCATCGTGTCTCCTTCTTGTTTCGCGCCACCATTTCAGAAAGTGCGGACATCTCCATGTCCCAGTGCACTCCGTTGACCCGGCGAAGCTCGTCGAGCTGTTGAGCATGCATCATCCATTCTCGAAGATCTTTGTGCGGCATAGTCCTTTAACCCTCCTGACGGTCGAGCCGTGATCCTATCGCGGCGCAGAGGCCGACAGTTGCCGACGCCCGAATAGAGCAATTCCCTTCCATCTCAAAGGCGCAGTACGCCGTCCCGTGAGCACCAGTACCCCGATGGACTCTCGCAGAGCCGGGCTCGCAGACAACCTTTCCTTCCTGAGAACTCAAGAAGGACGTGGGTGCATCAGCTAACGCTCATACTGAGACCAAGCCGCCGCACGACCAAAGCCACCCCGACCGCCAGGACTGTCACAATGAGCCCCAGGATAGCGGCGCTCTCTATATTGCCGGCCGCCGAGAACTCAAACATCAGCAGCGATAGAGTCCTGCTTGACGGAGTGACCAGCAGGACGGTCGTGCTGATGTCACGAACAGCTCCAATGAAGGTGACTGCGAACAGGCTCACGAGGGTTGGAGCAATGAGCGGCAGCATGATCCGGCGATAGGTCCTAAACCAGCTGGCTCCACATACCCGCGAAGAAAATTCAAGCTCCTGAGATATTTGGAGGAATGCGACGCTGGAAAGATTCACGCCCAGCGGGAGCTCCTTGATAAATAGAGCGAGCAATAAGGCCCCGATGTTGCCGTAGAGGAGTCCCAGCACTGGCATGGAAAGCAGCAACCACAACAATCCGATGCCCAGCAACATCCCCGGAATGGCCCACGGCAGCCACGTCATCAATCCGATCAACTTGCGGCCGGTCAGATTCGACCGTGCCAGCACGTAGCCCAGAACCGAGTAAAAAACCAATCCGAGTATCGACGTGCTCAAGCTCAGGACCAGCGTGTTCCTCACGGCAAGACTGAAAACGGGGCTTTCAAGTACGCGTCGCCAGTGGTCCAGAGTGAACGGATGACTGATCCCAAAAAAGCCGAAGAGCCGCATGAAAGATCCGAGCACCAAGACCGTGACAGGCAATACAACACCGATTCCAATATACGCAAACAGCGCGGCCGAAGCAGCGTACCGCCAACGTCCGGTCAGCAACGGCCGCATTGACATACCTCGACCCGTCACGGTCGCGTAGTTGCGGGAAGAGACGATCCGTTGGTACAAAAGGGCCAGGAGACATAAGACGCCCAGGATAAGAGTGCTGAGGGCCATTGCCTGAGGGATCTGGGGGGGCTGATAATTAATCAGATCATAGATCCGCGTAGCGTACACGTAAATGCCTGAGCGCGAGCCCAGGAGCTGCTCGACCTCAAACGCTTCCAGGCTCCGGATCAGGCCGGCGAGTACCGCGGTCAGGCTGGCGGGGAGAATCAGAGGAAAAGTGATCCGCCGCAGGGTCTGCCAGTTTTTGGCCCCACACGTGCGCGATACCTCTTCCATGGAGGCGTCCATGATTCTAAAAGCCGGGGCCAGGAGCATCGTCATAACCGGTACGGTGGCGATGCTCATATGAACCCACAAGATGCCGACTACGGACTGAATATTCAATGGCCCAAGCTGCCAGGGCAACTTCTTCAGAAAGATATTGATCAGGCCGCTGTTGGGATCCAGCAAAAGGACCCAACCCAGCGTGATCGGCAAAGCGGGAAGGAAGAAGGCCGTCCACAGAGCCAGCTCGATCACGGAACGGCCAGGGATCTGAGCGCGAATTAACAACCAGGAAATCAGAAAGGCGATCGCGACCGCCAGCGGTGCTCGAACGGACAGGATAAGGCTGTACGTCAGCGATGACAATGTCCGCGAGCTCCCAAAGATCGCATCGCTCCAGCCGCTCAGCCCGAAGGTCCATGGCTGGCTTGGTTGGGCAACGTTGAATGAGTTGACCACAACAAAGGCGATTGGGAGAACTGTAATAGCGGCAACGCCGATCACCAACGCGATTCCCAGCCACCGATCCCGCGTGTGCCGCGCCAACAATTGCGGCCGCTCTTCCAACGGGAATCTCCCCTCGACCGCGCTCAACCTCCCCGACTGTCTATCAGCCACTGGACCCTTTCTACCAACCACTGCAGCATCTTACCTGAGATGGGACAGACACCCTGAATCCCGATTGTCGGGTTCAGTGAAGCAGCCGTTCCCCCACCTATAGGAACAGCTGCTTCGGCCGACACCGCTCCCTCTTGCGTCAGCGGCCGAGGGCTTGTTCAATCTGCTTGCGCATCTTGGGTGCTATGTTGACGTAGTAGTCCTCTTCATACTGGTTGCGGTACTTGGTTTTCGCCTTCGGGATGATATACTGCGGAATCGTAGGGACGACAACGTCGGTACGCCGGCTCGGTTCCAACGAAATCGCCGTATAGATTTCCTGCCCCCGCTTGGACATGAACCAGTTCACAAATACCGCCGCCGCATTCGGATGGGGCGCGTTCGCAACGATCTTCGGCACGGCGCTCCCGCCGCTGACGCTCAGCACGCCGTCCGTCGGGAAGACTCGTTCCAGAGGAAACCCTTCTTTCCGGAACGCTTCCGCGTGCGCGGGTATCACGGCCAGCGCGATCGGTTGACTTCCTTGAGCCATCAACCGCACAACCTCCCGCGCGTCGCGCGTTAACACGAGATCTTGTCCCTTATAGAGAGCTTTCAGGTACTCGGGACCGAAATCCTCGAGCAAGGCACGAGCCGTCGCTCCGCCGGCCCCCACCGTCACTTCCTGGGCCACAATCTTCCCCTTGTACTCCGGCTTCAGCAGGTCCTTCCACGAAGTGATCTTCTTGGGATCGATAACCCGCGTGTTGACCATAAGGTCAATGTGCACCCACTCGGAAACCATCGGCATGTACTGCTGGGCCTTATCTGCCCACTTGATCCCTCCCTCCCGCCATTTGGATGAATCAGTCACATCGGCGAGCGCAAGCTTGGGTCGAACCGGCGCCAGTAGGCCTTTCGGATACAGATCAAGAAATTCCGTAACACCTGAGATGAGGATGTTGGTTGTGTTCTTTCCCGCTGCGGATTCCCGTTCGATCCGGAGCTGAGCAGGACCGGTCGGCTCGGCTGTGAAGTCGAGCCGGATGCCGAATTCTTCCTGCGGGAATATGACCCGGAAGAATGATGCGGACGCTCCCTTCTTTTTTCGCTGCCTGGACCATGGCCGTCCAGCCGGCCTGGTCAGCCGCAAAAGGCTGGCTGGACGCCAAGAGCAATCCGGCAAATGTCATAACCAAAAGCCGGGCGATACTGCGAAGTGATCGTGAAGAGTACGGACGCTTTAACATTTTCTTCCCTCTCCTTCCGTTTACTGTAAGACCTTCTTTCGCATGGCCCAAAGCTGGGGTTTACTCGTCAGAGGCCGGCCAAGTTTTCACCCTCTCTGCATTCATTCTGAGAACAACCTCTTGTCCACGTTCAAGGGCAGTATCTTTTGACGTATCAAAAAGCAATTGAGTCTCGCCCACTCTCAATACGTATTCGATGTGATCTCCACAATAGATTAGATCTTCGACGATCCCGCGGATCCCATTCTTCGAGATCGCATCCGAAAGCGGCTCGATAGTTACGTCCTCAGGACGAATTGCCAATCGAACTCGATTACCGTTCGGCGAAGAATCATGGTGCGCAGAAATGGAATCAGGCGTAACGTCAATCTGGAAAACCGTTCCATTCGCCGATCCCAGGACGACTGGCAGAGTAAGAACACGACCCACGAAACTTTGCACAAAAAAACTCGCGGGCGACTCGTAGACCTCCAATGGCGTGCCAAGCTGCTCGATTTTCCCCTGGCGCATAACTGCGACTCGATTGGCCAGTGACATTGCCTCGACCTGATCATGCGTGACGTAGAGAATTGTCATACCCAGGCGTCTCTGCAGCGCCTTCAGTTGTAGACGCATCTCAGCGCGGAGCTTCGCGTCAAGGTTACTCAAGGGCTCATCGAGCAGTAAGATGTCCGGTTCGTAGGCAAGAGCGCGGGCGAGCGCTACCCGTTGCTGCTGCCCGCCGCTTAGTTGGGTGGCTCGCCGCATCCCGAATTCGCCCAACCCGACCAGGTTTAAAACTTCTTCAACCTTCTCCTGAATCTTGGCCCGCGGGAAGCCGCGGATTTCGAGCGGGTAAGCAATGTTCTTCCCCACGGTCATATGAGGCCAGATTGCATAGGACTGAAACACGAGGCCCAGATTGCGCTTCTCAGCCGAGACGAACACGCGCCGGCTGGCCGAAGCCACGGTCTTACCGCGGATCTTGATTTCGCCGCCCTCGGGCTCTTCAAGACCGGCTACCAAGCGCAACGTTGTACTCTTGCCACAGCCGCTGGGACCAAGCAGGGCCAATACTTCGCCTCGGCAAAGATCGAAGCTCACGCTGTCGACGGCCATGACTCGCCCGTAACTTTTCTGAAGAGCACGGACTTCAAGAATTAGATCGTTCATAATATCCAATCCTAGAGTGACAGAAGCGGAGACGAGGCCACGCCTACAACGTGCCTAAGCGCATCGCGCAATCAATCAACCAGCCCGAACTGCGATGGCTACGGTGACTCATGCACCGGCCCAGAATCTTTTCCTCTGCCGTTGACTCGATGAACAAAAATTAGAAGCCTCCATCTGCTCTCCAACCCTTTCCATCGCTTCTTGCGTGCTGCTCTGCCTTTAAATCACTTCCTTGTGCTTGTCGAGCCAGTCCCTCGGTTCCCGGGCGTAATCTTGCCAGTAGTCCCCCGGCACACTAATTCCTGGGACGGGGGGGATCCACTCCTCGCGGAGGATTTCCTTGGGATCGCCGTACTTGGCGGCCAAGGCCACTACCTCCGGATCGTCCAGCGCCGTCAAGTGCCCGTTATCGACCACTTTGATTCTCTTTCCGTCGCGGCAAATAATCTCGTAAGTCGGGAACAGAAGGTGCACGTGCATGTGCCCGTAGGGATGCTTTTTTTCTTCCGCCCAATTCTCTGAAGGCCCGTACAGCACGGTCCCGATACCAATGTGGATTATGCCCGATCGGAGCCTCTCCGAGAGAGCACCGGCGCCCGATAGCATAAACGCGTTCGAGGGCCGCCTCATCTTTGGGTTCGTTCCAATCGCCAACTCCCACCACCAGAAAAGGCCTTCGCTCGGGTATTCTGGGTAACGGATTTTTTTTCCAATATCAAGAAGCTCCCGCCAAGCATCACCGTACTTGCCACCCTCCTCTATTCGAACAGCCTTGCCCCCCTCAATGTGAAGCTTGATACGGGGAAACGGGCTGCTGATGTGATTGATCGTCCCCGCCACCACGCCGGAGGCGTCTTCACTGCTGCGCTCATAGGGCGGCGTTGGCCGGCCAAATAAGTGCCCGAAGAAGGGCTTTTCTTGGAAAAGGGGCAGGGATTTGGTTTGGGCGTATCGATTCAGGTCGTAAGACTCTTCAGGAAATGTGAAGGTAATATCCGTGCCTTCAGGGTCTGTCAGCCGAACTTTGCCTCCCCTGCCCTTGTTCCATATTTGATCCCATGCTCTATGATTTATTGCGTCCCATACCTCGTATGGAAAATCGGCCGCGGGAAATACCTCACGGCTTGTCCAGGGTATGCCTCCATAGCGGAACTTTTTTGCCGGCAGGGAACCGCCCAAAGTGTGGATCAAAATGTCATATTCCCCTCGCTCAGCGACTTCCTCCGCCCACCTCACACGCTCGATCCACTGTCGAACCTCATTTACTTCGGGAACACCCGGACAGTTATGCATAAACCCCAGCAACTCGTCTGTGTAGTTCAAAGGACGATCCGGGCCCATGTCAACGCTGATCAGATCCACCTTGCCCGGAAGCTTTCGGATGGCTTGCACAATGGCATCAACAACTGCCTGATCATAAAAACTGTTCACCACAAGAAGAGCACGTTCCCCGGGCTTCATACCGTAACCCGCAGGTAACGATCCCCCCACAAACGAGCCCACGACCAAGCGCCTAGCTGTCTCTAATAAACGGGCGTCATAAGGGATCGGGGAACACATATTTGTTTGTTCCTTCCTAAATTTTGAAAATTACGTGCTCACGGCAGCTCAAGGGCGACTATCCGGAGGCTCGCACACGTCGCGCGCTTTCCTCAACCGACTCGGCAGAAGCGATCATTTGAGAACTCTCCTCCTCTCCCCAGCACAGAGGGTCCGGCAGCCTAAGCACACCCCCCCGGTAGTAAATCCTTTCCCAGGAGGCTTGTAGAACCTCGGGTCCGAATTTCCTCAGCACCGCGCTCCGCAGATAGTCTCGGGTGTCACCCGGACCGTGCATCATTGCCGTAGCAATATCTCGCCGTAGGTCTGTTGCCTTACAACCAGCCAGCCGCTTCTCAGCATACTCGAGTGATGATTCGAGATTATGCAAACAGTCACAGCTGTCCAAGTCCACTTCCTCGCCTGTGTACCAGCGCACTCCTTCATCAATCAGCGAAAACTGGTTGCATACTGTAAGCGCTTCCTCTCCCTGGGCTCCATACTCTTCCAACAGGGCAAGTTTTGTGACCCAATCTATCCCGTGAACTAATGAATCGAAATCCCCGGTTGCCAATTGCGTGATTACCGTGGAAATCAACTCAACGGCTGCGTGATCTTCCGGCGAGCCCTCTCGGGCCACCAACTGCCCGATCTTCTCTAGATAGAAGCCCCCCAGTATGTCCCGGAGGGCGTGAGCCGTGCGTCCGTTTTCAAGCTGAACCTGCCAGTCCCTTGGCTCCAAGCCAAATACCAGCTGAACACCCGATCGTAGCGGGTGCGCCAGCTGAGGTGCTCCATCCAGCAGTCCTCGCTGGAAAGCGGCTACGATCAAAGTCTGCAATGCGTCCACAATATAAAGTTGAAACGGACTTCTCAGCGCCTCCAGGTTGATATCGTGCAGCCGCCAATAGGAGACGTCGTCCGCATGCGGCTCGTCACGTTCGTTGACCAGACCACGCCAGAACGTGGTGTCCAGGGTAGATACAACGCGGACAAAGCAGATACGTGGGGAAATGGCGAACCTGAGTTCCTGACCGAAAAGTTCAGCATCCCGCCAGTCAACCTCCCATTGCGGCCCCGATTTTCGAACGGGCACCATGTTTCCGCTGCCGATGAGCGGCAGTCGGGCGATCGTGTATGGCACCAGGGCTCGGCGTACCTGTTCCCAGTTCCGCAAGTTGCAAATACTGCGGGGCAGCAGAAGATTGTGATGAGTCCCGTAGGCCACTGAGCGAATGAGGCCGTCTTCAACTGTCGTGGACAGGTTGTTCTTGTAAGCCGCCACGGGTTTTTCGAACCGCTTGCTCGCCGCCTTGGCGGCAAGATAAACCAACACCTCACCTGCCAGAGAATATCGCACCAGATCCCGCGGATTTCTGACCACAGGACTCGAAACCTCAAAGTGCACGGCGTCGTCGTACAATCGCATGCCGTTATACGCAACAGGGAATGGACCTCCGTCTGCCGCCCAGTTGGAGGCGATCGACCTCTCATAGGCAAGATTACCCGCTTCATCCGTAACAGCCCATTTCGCGGGCGCGGTGTACCCTGCATCATGCAGGCAGTTCAGAGCCGTGTCGATGAGCAGACGCCTGGGCACTTGATCCGCCGGGCAGGTGTTCATGGCGTACTCTTGTTCAAGTCCCCTGGCCACGGAGCGAACAATCACGCGGGCCTCCCTCCCATATCGAACGAGATGTGTTTCATAAGCTCAGTTCTTGTCTCTTTGTTCCATCCATCCAGCTTCAGAAGCTCGTATTTTCTGCCTCGGACCGTCACGGAATCCCAATCAAGTTGCTCCAGCTCCACGCCGAACTGCTCGGCCAGCTCCCGACGGAGAGCGGCTCGCGAGTCAGGCGGCGGGTTCACCATGGCCTGGCGCACTTCCTCCTCTGACGTAAGCCTTTCTATCGGGAGCTCCGCCTCAAGTTCAGCGAAAGTTGAATCCGTCAACGACTTGAACTGGAAATCCAGCGTTTCTTTTTCCTCCCAAGTTCCTTGCCGCAGTTGAAAGTATTCATTGCCATTGAGCTCGATCACGTCCAGTTTGACGGCCCAATCCAGCCGTCGAGACAGCCGGGTGATGGCGCTCGTCGCGAGACAGTCCAGGGTATCTTCGAGCAGATTCAACAGAAGGCTATCAGACCGGGCGATCCCAAGCTTCTGCGCAAGCCGCTGGATTGGATCCATGTAGAACTCTCGCAAAAACTCCACCGCGTCCATCCTGCTCCCGTTCTCAAGAGTGATCACCCAGTTCCCTGAAACGTTTGAGGAGATTTTCTGTGCTTCTTCCACGGGATCCTGAATCCGGGGGACGCTGTGAATCAATCCCTGTTCAAAGCAATTGATGATCGCTGCGGTGACGCCGTTTCGGAGGAACGTCGTACCATCGCATCGGGCCCCCTCTCCGCTACACAGATGAAGGCGAGCGAATCCATTGCCGGTGTTCGATCGCTTCCCCAGGGCAATGAACGGGAAGTCTCCAGTGACCTTGTCAGAAACTATTTTCCGCATAAAGAATTGGCGTGGCGACAACACGTATCGCCCTTGATAGTAGCCGCCGGTCCCACAGAGCAGTGGACGAACCACCAGGAATGGGATTAAGCATTCTACAAGTTGACTCAGGTGATCTTCCCGCACGAGGTAGGATTCATGCAGCCCCCTGGGGGCATGCGACGTTTTTCTTTTATCACTGTAGGTGATGCTGCTTTTGTAACAGTGGACTCCCAGGCGGGAACAGGTCTCAGCCGTGACAAGATCACATGCCCTCTCATAGGCAACCAGCTCTCTGGCCGAAGAGCATTCCGGAGTGCACAGCTCAAGAAGATCATGCCCGGCCGGGTGATCGATATATCCCCTTCCCCCGTTCTTGAGGAAGTTGGATGCACCTCCCCGCAACGGGATCAGATAGCTGCTGTTCTGCCGGCTATCCCCGTCGCCTTGGAGGTACTTCATGAGCCGATTTGCATCTGTCCATCCTTCCTCACGGATTGGAAGCGCGTACTCCACCTCCACGCCTTGCCAGCGGTGATCCAACAAATTCTCTCTTGCTCCCAAAGCTCCCTCGCTCCCCTGAGTCACTACCCCTCCCTCAAGCTGGCGGCTCGTTCCGGCATTTGAGGCGGGGTACGACCTCTTTGTGGAACAGCTCCAGCTGCCGGAAGTAATTGTTCGCGTGGATCGTGAGGATGATGCGCTCCAGCCCGGCAATTGGCAAAAGGCCGTTGATCTTATCAGCCAGCATCTCCGGAGTGCCGACCGCTCCATACTTGTACCGCTCCTCTTGAGTCGGATCACCCTGGGCGCGGTAGATCTTCCGCCCCTCCCGTTCAATAACCCAGCGGGAGTCGCAGGAGGCGGCGTCGGCCATCGCCTCCTCGAGGTCGGGGTTGATGTTCACCTCAA
>JACPSX010000110.1 GCA_016193065.1 Candidatus Tectimicrobiota bacterium
GGCCATCGTCAGTGCCTTGAAGAACCTGATCGAGAATGAAAAGCTCAAGACGAAGAACGCGGTCACTGCGGTCTCCGGGCATTCGGTCATCGTGAAGAAGATCAGCGTTCCCGCCATGGGGGAGGACGAGCTGGCCGAATCGATTCGCTTCGAAGCCGAGCAGTACATCCCCTTCGATATCGAGGATGTCAACATCGACTTTCAGCTTCTGGGTTCCCCGGGCGAGACGGCGGAAGAAGGCGCCCAACAGATGGAGATTTTGTTGGTGGCCGCCCGCAAGGAGAAAATTGGAACTTTCACGGAGATCATCGCCCAGTCCGGGCTCAAGGCGATCACCGTGGATGTGGATGCCTTCGCCATGGAGAACCAGTACGAGCTCAACTACGATACTCCCCCCGACGAAGTTGTGGCCCTCGTCAACATTGGCGCGGGGATGATGAATATCAATGTGGTTAAAAACCAGATGACCGCCTTCACCCGCGACGTATCCATCGGCGGCCGGCAAGTCACGGAGGCCATCGCCCGAGGATTGCAGGTAGATCTCGATGCGGCCGAAGCGCTGAAGCTGGGCCAGGAAGTCGAGGGGCATGGGACGGCTGAGGTCACCCCGCTGATTCACGGCGTCATTGACAAGATGAGCATGGAAATCCAGCGGTCCTTTGACTTTTTCCGCTCCACGGCTTCCGGGGAAAAGATCAGCCGAATTCTCCTGAGCGGAGGGTGTGCCTGTCTGCAGGGCATCGACCGCTACCTGACCGACACGTTTGGCCTCCCGGTGGAAATTACCGATCCCTTCCGTCAGATTCAGGTGAGCGACAGCGACTTCGACCCGGAATACATTCGCCGCATGGCCCCTGTGGCGGCCATCGCCGTGGGTCTTGCGTTAAGGGGAGTGGGGGAAGGATGATCCGTATTAACCTGGCGACCCCCAGAAAGTCCCGCAAGCGCCTGGGCGTGGTCCAGCAACTCGCTGTGGCCGCGGTCCTGGTGGTTGTGGAGATCGGCCTGATGGGCTCCCTATGGCTGGGGCAGGGAGGGGAAATCAACCGGCTCCAAGGGGAAATACGCCGGGCCAACCAGGAGTTGGAAAATCTCAAGAAGGTCGTGACCAAGGTGAGTGAGCAGGAAAAGGTAGAGGCGGATCTGAAAGAACGGCTGCAGGTCATCGCCGGGTTGCGCGAAAACCAGCAGGGGCCCATTAACCTCATGGACTTGTTGAGCCGGAGTCTTCCCGAGACCTTGTGGCTGACCAGCCTGGGAGAAAAGGAATCCAAGATCGAGTTGGAGGGCTATTCTCTGGACAATCTCGGCGTCGCAAAATTTATGAAGAACCTGCAATCCTCTCCCACCCTGTCGGGTGTCGAGCTCGTCAGCTCCCAGCAGGAGGTGATTGAAAGCCGGAAGGTCCAGAAGTTTAAGATCGAGGCGACCCAGACCAAGAAAGCGGCGCCTTCGGTAGTGACCGGGAGCGCTCCCGGCAAGGGTGCGGCCAAAGGGCCTGAGAAGGCGCCGAAGTCGTAGGGGATATGATGGAAGGCTTGATCACAAAGATCCTGCAAATTCCGCCGGCACAGCGCTGGCTGGCAATGGGGGGTCTCCTGGTCGTACTGGGACTGGCCTATTATTTCCTCCTCTATTCGGGCCGGGTTGACGAGATCGAGACCCTGAACAAGAACCTGACTCAACTCCAGGGCGAGGTGAGCAAGACCAAGACTGCGGCCCGGCGCCTGGCCGCTCTGGAGCGGCGCCTGGCCGCCTACAATCAAGAGCTCCAGGTGGCGGCCCGCTCCCTGCCGGACAGCAAGGAGATTCCCGAGTTGCTGACCCAGGTATCCAACATCGGGAGGCAGGCGGGTCTGGAGTTCTTGCTGTTTCAGCCCCAGGGGGAAACTTCCCAATCGTTCTATGCGGCGGTTCCCGTCAAGCTGCAAATTGCCGGCACCTTTTCTCAAATCATGATATTTTTCCGTGGACTCAGCCAGCTCCCTCGCATTGTGAATGTGACGGATCTCAAAATCGGCGGGGCTGATGTGCAACCGGGCCGGGTCACCCTGAAGATTGAATGTCTGGCCACAACCTTTCGCTTCCTGAGAGAACAGGAGATTCGGGAAGCTGCCCAGAAAGCCGTGAAGGGTGGTGCTCGAAAGGCCCCACCTGCAAGCGCTCAGCAGCCCGCCAAAGGCGACGCTGGAGGGTAGTTCCATGTACAATCCCAGGAATAAAATGTTTCCGCTTGCTTGGCTGTTCTTGTTGCCTCTGCTTTTCTCCGGCGGATGCGCCACGACCGCGGGTCCCGGCAGGGCTCCGGAGGAATCTGCTGTGGGGACTGGCGAGGCGCGGATCGTCCGGGTCGGAGTCGACAAGGGCTCTGGAGGCAGTGAGCGGCTTACGGTGGAAACCACGGGGCCGGTGAATTCCACGGCCTTTCTGGCTTCTAATCCCCTGCGTCTGGAGCTTGACCTCTCCGGGATCAGCATGGAAGCTCCTCTTCCTCAGTTGGAGGTTAGCGGCACCCTGATTAAGAGGGTGGCGGCGGTGCGGCTGCCGGAGAATAGAATCCTGCGGATCGAAGCGGAGTTGCTGCAGCCTGTCTCCTTCGAACTGATCCGGCAAGGAAAGCGGGTTTCGGTGGATCTGAGAGGAGTGGATGCCCCCCTCGCCAAGGCGGCTGGCGCGGATGGAGGAAGTGCAGATCCGGGCAAGGCAAGGCCAGCTTCCAACGGCGAGGAGCGCTCTAAAGTATCTCCTGCCCAGGTGGAGAAGACGCAGGCCCCGGCGTCAACGGAGGAGAAAAAGGGACCCAAGAAAGAGCCGGCACAGGAAGAGACGCCGCCGGAGAAACGGTACACGGGTTCCCGCGTTTCCCTCGATTTTCAGGATGCGGATCTCATTGGGGTTTTGAGGCTCATTGCGGAAGTCAGCGGCCTGAACATCATCACCACGCCGGAAGTATCGGGGAAGCTCTCGTTGCGCTTGATCAACGTTCCCTGGGATCAGGCCCTGGACATCATTTTGAAGAACGCGAACCTGACCATGGTCCGCGAAGGCAACGTGGTCCGCATTGCTCCGAAAGCCCGGTTGGCTCAGGAGCGCGAAGAGACCCTGCGGGCTCAAAAGGCGGAACAGCAGGCGGAGGAGTTGGTGACCCGGATTCTTCCCGTGAGCTATGCAGACACCAAAGAGCTGGTCTCGAACATCAAACCGCTGCTGACGGATCGGGGCACGGTTCAAGTGGACACCCGGACAAGCACCCTGATCGTCAAGGATGTGGAGCGGGTGCAGGGGGATGTGAGCAATCTGGTAAAGACTCTGGATCGCCAGACGCCTCAGGTCTCCATTGAGGCCAAGGTCGTCGAGGTGAGCCGGGACTTCAGCCGGGAGCTGGGAATCCAGTGGGGCGTCACCTACACCTATCCGAACCGGCGAATGACGGAGGAGATCCAGAGATTTCCACGGGCCGGCTTGGTGACGGGCGGGTCAACGGCCGCAACCGTCGGCGGCGTGACCCCGGGCGTACAGGGAGCCGATATCGTCCGCAACCTGGGAGTCTCCTCGGCTACAACGCCTGCCGGTGGCAACTATTTGGTCAGTTTGCCTGCTGCCGTGACCACCGGTGCCGGGGGGGCACTGGGAATCATTCTGGGCAGCCCGACCCTCGACCCGATCGTTCTGGCCGCGCAGCTCTCCGCCGCGGAGGCCACCGGCAAGGGGCGCATCCTGTCCAATCCCAAGATCACCACCCTGGACAACAAGGAAGCCAGCATCGAGCAAGGGCGCTCCATCCCCTACGAGACGACTTCCGCCGAGGGCACCAAGACCGAGTTCATTGACGCCACATTGAAACTGACGGTGACTCCTCACATCACGGCAGAAAACACGGTCTCCATGAAGATCAAGGTGACCAAGAATGCTCCCAATACCTCCGTCACCGGTGCCAGCGGAGCACCCAGCATCGACAAGAAAGAGGCGACCACGGAGGTCCTGGTCCGGGACGGTGAAACAACCGTCATCGGGGGAATCTTCACCAGCGATCAAAGCTCGAGCGAAAACAAGGTACCCGGGCTGGGAGATATCCCGCTGCTCGGATGGCTCTTCAAGAAAGAGAGGAAGGTTGACAACTCCACCGAGCTTTTGATCTTCATCACACCGCGGATCACCCGAAGCCGGTAGGCCCGCCAGAATTCGCAAATCCAGAGAGCAAGCCCAGGGGAGTCCAGGCGTGGAAACTGTTCGTGTCAATTTGCCCGGCAGGCAGTACCCGATCCTCATCGGCCGGGGCCTCATATCCCGTGCGGGCGAATTTCTGGCCGATGTGCAGGCCGGCCCTGCAGCAGGGTACCCGCAACGCCCAGAGGGCACCCGGGGGTACCCGGGGTGCAGGACAGGCAGCCGGGTGGTTGTGGTGACCAATCCGACGGTTTCCCGTCTCTACGGGGAGGAGATCCTTGCCGGCCTCGGGGCCCGCGGGTTTGCGCCTTTCCTGGTGGAGATCCCCGACGGAGAAGAATACAAGACTCTCGAGTCGGTCGCACGGGTGTACGAGGAACTCTTTGCCCGGCAACTGGACCGCGGCTCCACTCTGGTGGCCCTGGGAGGAGGTGTGGTCGGGGATTTGACCGGCTTTGTGGCGGCCACTTTCATGCGGGGGATCCGCTACCTGCAGGTGCCCACCACGCTCCTGGCCCAGGTGGACAGCAGCGTGGGAGGAAAAACCGGGGTCAATCATCCCCGCGGAAAGAACCTGATCGGGGCCTTCCACCAGCCGGCCGCCGTGATCACCGATGTGGAGGTCCTGCGCAGCTTGTCCCCGGAAGAGTTCCGTTCGGGGCTGGCCGAGGTGGTCAAGTACGGCGCCATTGCCGACCCGGATTTTTTTGCTTTCCTGGAATCCTCCGCCGTAGCGATCCGCGTCCGGGATGAGGGAACTCTCGTCCGGATTGTCAAGCGGTGCTGCGAGATCAAGGCCTCTTACGTGGAACAGGACGAGAGGGAGGAGAGCGGCCTGCGGGCCCATTTGAACTTCGGCCATACGTTTGCCCATGCCCTGGAGACGGCCACCTCGTATTGTGCTTATCGCCACGGCGAGGCTGTCGCCGTCGGCATGGCTTGTGCCGCCAGGCTTTCAGCCCTCTTGAATTTGTGTGGAAACCAGGAGGTGGAGCGTCTGTCCGCGCTGCTGAAGTCGCTGGAGCTACCGGTAAACATGCGTGGCGTGACGCCCGGGGCCATCGCGGAAGCCCTCGTGTATGACAAGAAGGCTGTGGAGGGGACCTTGCGCTTTATTCTGATGAAGACGATCGGTCAAGTCTTCCTTGCGGACAGCGTGCCGTTTCCCGAGGTCCGCAAGATCCTTAAGTGGGCCTGCATTGCCTGACACCGATGCCGGGCTTTCAACTCGACCCCGACCCGAAAAAAATCAAGGGCCAGAACCTGGGAAATTCGCGATTCTCTTTGACGTTGGGGGAATCGGCAGGTGGTTTGGTAATCTCCTAATTGGGCCGTGGGGGGCTGCTTGGAACTCGGGCATACGGGCCGCTTTTCTACAAGCCTCTGGAGGGATTACCTGTCAATCTAGAGTTTCTGATCGGGGTTGACTTCCCCTGCCGTTTGATGGATACTTTCCGCGATGCAGGGGGCGGCGGGATCCTATGATGCCATTGTCATCAACCCGGCGGCCTACACCCATACCAGCGTTGCTATCCTGGATGCGCTTCTGGCAGTCGGTATTCCGAGCGTCGAGGTACACATGACCAATATATACGGAAGAGAAGATTTTCGCCGGACGTCGCTCACGACGGCGGCGGCTCGTGGCCAGATTTGCGGATTTGGAGCCTACAGCTACATCCTCGGATTGGAAGCTGTCTGGCATATTCTGACCGCCCCGCAGAACACGGACCATTGATCCCTCTCAACGGTTGAGGAAGACGGTGGACCTAAAAGATTTGGAAGAGCTGATCGATCTGTTTGAGCGCAAAAAGATCGCCGAACTGGAGTTCGAAAGATCCGGCGTGCGCGTGCGCCTGAAAAAAAGTGCTTCCCCCGAAACCGTGGGCGTGCCGTTTCCCTGGCCGGCTCTCACCCCCCCCGGGTCGGCCGCGGGGGCCAAGGGGGATCTGGATGCTGCAAACGGTCGGGGGAATTCCCCTCCCCTGGCCTCGACTTCCAATGTCGTTACGGTCACATCACCGATTGTCGGCACTTTCTATCGCGCCCCCTCCCCGGAAGCGGAACCGTTCGTGCAGGAGGGGGATCTGGTCGAAAAGGGACAGGTGCTCTGCATCGTAGAAGCGATGAAGCTTATGAACGAAATCGAAGCGGAATGTGCCGGAAAAATCCTCTCCGCTTTGGTCGAGAACGGCAACGCCGTAGAGTACGGAGAGGCTCTCTTCCACATCGAGCCGCTTTGAGCGACGGTTTCCAAAAGGATTATGTTCCACAAGATACTGATCGCCAACCGGGGGGAAATCGCCCTCCGCATATTGCGTGCCTGCAAGGAGATGGGGGTTCGAACCGTGGCGGTTCATTCCACGGCGGACGCTGGAGCGGCCCACGTCAAGCTGGCGGACGAATCCCTCTGCATCGGTCCTCCCGAAAGCTCCGCCAGCTATCTCAACGTGGCCAGCATCATCAGCGCCGCCGAGATCACGGACGCGGAGGCGATCCACCCCGGTTATGGGTTTCTGGCTGAAAATCCTCACTTTGCCGAAGTCTGTGAAAGTTGCCGGATCAAGTTCATCGGCCCTACCCCGGAGCACCTTCGCCTCATCGGGGACAAAGCCCAGGCTCGTCGGATGATGCAGGAGGCCGGGGTTCCCATCCTAATGGGGAGCGAATCCTCCCTGCAGAGCTCGGAGGAGGCAGTCGAGCTGGCTCGGCAGGTGGGCTATCCCGTGCTGCTCAAGGCCGTGGCGGGCGGCGGGGGCAAGGGAATGCGGGTCGTCAGGGACGAGGAGGGGTTGATGAACGCCCTGCTCATGGTCCAGGCCGAGGCCTCCGCCTCGTTCGGGAATGACAGCATCTTCCTGGAGAAATATCTCGAAAAGGCCCGCCACGTCGAAGTACAGATCGTGGCCGATGAACTCGGCAACGTGGTGCACTGCGGGGACCGGGAGTGCACGATTCAGCGCCGCTATCAAAAGCTCATCGAGGAGGGGCCCTCCCCGGCCATCAGTGATAAGCTTCGCGAAGAAATCGGCCGGGTGGCCGTAAAGGCGGTGAAGACGATGCAATACCGCAACGTGGGCACCATGGAGTTCTTGCTGGATTCCGAGGGGCGCTACTACTTCATTGAGATGAACGGCCGAATTCAGGTGGAGCACGCGGTCACCGAGATGATCACCGGCATCGACCTCATCAAGGAACAGATCCGGATCGCGGCAGGCGAGAAGCTACAGTTTACGCAAAAGCAGGTCCACATCCACGGGCACAGCCTGGAGTGCCGGATCAATGCGGAGGATCCGGAAAAGTTCATCCCGTGTCCCGGCCGGATCTCTTATCTGAGTCTGCCTGGAGGGCCCGGCGTGCGTGTCGACACGGCCATCTTTCCAGGCTACGAGGTTACCCCCCATTACGATTCCCTCATCGCGAAGCTGATCGTCCACGGTGAGGACCGCATGGAGGCCATCTCTCGGATGATTCGGGCTCTCGGCGAGTTTCAAATTGAAGGGGTGAAAACCACCATCCCGTTTCACCTTCAGGTGCTCGCGAACCCGGAGTTTATCCGAGGGGAGTTCTCGACGGACTTTCTCGACCGCTATCATCTCCCGGCTGCGGCCAGGGGTTGACGGTCTCTCAAGTCTTCCCCCAGGTTCCGTGAACCCTCGCAGCGGGGTGGTCTGTGCTTCGCTCTCGGCCTTTGCGTGTTGAGGGATTGCGTATGGCTTTTATGAGCTTCCGGCCAGGGCGCGCTGGCTCCATTCGGGCCCCGGGGAAAAAGCATCCCGGCAGGGCGTCTGCGATCCTGTTTCTCGCGTTCTTGTTTCCCGTCCTGGGGAGCGCCAGCGTCAGCGGCCAGCGTTTGGCCCCACCCGATGCCACCCGGATTGTCGTCATTGATCCCGGTCATGGCGGCCCGGATTCCGGTCTGGTGGGCGCCCTCGGTGTCCAGGAAAAGGATGTGGCTCTGGCGTTTTCCCAGCTCTTGCAATCTCTGATTCAAGAGCGCTGGGGAACGAGGGCTCTGCTGACCAGAGCCTCCGATGTCTCTGTCCCCGATGCTCTCCGGGTCGCCCGGGCCAATCAGGAAAAGGCCGCTCTATTCCTGGGAGTTCATCTGGGAAGTTCGGGACTGCGGCGGGGGATGCGCCTGCTCTATCCGCTGTTCCCGGCCGAAGATCGCAGTTCTGATGGGACAGCGGGTCAAAGGGGGAGTCCTTCCTCCGCGCTCCGGGTGCTGTTGTGGGACCAGTTCCCGACCTCCGGGACCCTCCAGGAGAGCCGGAGGTTGGCGTTTGAGACAGGAAGGCGTCTCGAGGAGAACCAGGTCACACTGATCGGGGTACAGGGAATCCCGCTTTCCGGATTCCGGGGCTTGACGGCTCCGGGTTTTCTCCTGGAACTCGGACAGATTCCCAATGCCGAGGAGGAGAAACGCCTGAAGGACCCGGGGAACCTGGCTAGAATGGCCCAGGCGCTGCTGGCTGCGCTAGAGCAGTCCTGGTGGGTTCCCGGGCAAAAGACACCGTAAGCCCATTTTCGGAGGACGCCTCGTGCGACTTCGACCTCTTTACTGGGTTGCTGGGACGGCAATTCTGCTGGCGGCGGGAGGGTGGGGGATTTATCAAAACTGGATCCGGGACCAGCGGATCAAGTCTCCCGGAGCGCGAGGAGTCTCGAGTCCGGTTCTACCCAGGGAGGGGGGAGTTGCCGTGACTCTCTACCTGCCAGCGGGTGATTCGGAAGGTCTCAGGGAGGAGAAAAGAGAGCTCCCGGATTCCCCCCAGTTTGAGCAGAAGGCTGCGGCGGTTCTGGGGGAACTGCTGAAGGAAAATTCCGCCGCCGGGGAGGGACTCTTTCCACGGGGCACGAAAGTGCTGGCGGTTTATTGGGACACTGCCGGGATTGCGTACGTGGATCTCAGCCAGGAAGCCGGCCAGGGGGTGCGTCTGGGCCCCTGGGCGGAGGCGTTGCGGGTCTACGCGGTGGTCAACACCATGGCGGCCAATTTTCCCGGGGTGAAGCGGGTGAAGATCTTGGTGGAGGGACAGGAAGTGGACAGTCTGGCGGGACATGTGAGCCTGCAGGACCCCCTGGAGCCGAGGCCCGATATGGTTCAGCCGGCGGCAGGTGTTGGGGGTGGTGCTCCCCCAAGCTCCTGATCTCGGCTCCCGGCGGCCGGCGGATCAATTTGTATACCCTGATCCGAAGAATAAGGAACCGGCTGGATACGCGCTGTCGGCCCGCAGGGCCTGTCGCCGGGTCGCCTCCTCGATCCGCGCTCCGTCACCCTGACGAGGGTCCCACTTTCGCGCGGCTCTGCGGAGGCTTCCCCGGTGCCACCCGCGGGCCTTCGCCGGATGACGCCGGCGGAGAATTTCGGATTGAGTTAAATTAAGGAGGATGCGGTGCGAGTCGATGGTCGAGGGCCGGATGTGTTGAGGCCGGTTCGGATGGTGAGGAACTTCATCCGGTTTGCCGAGGGGTCAACGCTGATCGAGGTCGGGGACACCCGGGTGATCTGCACGGTTTCCGCCGAAGAGAAAGTGCCCCCCTTCCTCAAGGATTCCGGGCAGGGATGGGTCACGGCGGAATACGCGATGCTGCCCCGCTCGACTCCCGAGCGGATGGCCAGAGAATCGGTGCGCGGACGCTTGGGGGGCAGGACCCATGAGATCCAGCGCTTGGTCGGTCGGGTCCTGAGATCCGTTGTGGATCTCAAGGCGTTAGGGGAACGAACGCTTTGGGTGGACTGCGACGTGATCCAGGCTGATGGGGGCACGCGCACCTCCTCAATTACCGGTGCCTTTGTGGCTCTGTGCGACGCGCTGTCGAATCTGAAGGCCCGGGGGAAAATCGACCGCTTGCCGATCCGGGACTATGTGGCAGCCACCAGCGTCGGAAAGGTCGGGGGGGGATTGCTGCTCGATCTAAACTACTCCGAGGATTCCCGCGCGGAGGTCGATCTGAACGTGGTGATGACCGGCAAAGGGTGTTACGTGGAAATCCAGGGGACGGCGGAAGGGTCTCCTTTCTCCCACGAAGATTTTCTGGCCATGATTGCTCTGGCTGGCAAGGGGATTCGCGAGCTGATTGATATCCAGCGCCGTGAGTTGGGAGATCTGGAAAAAGAGTGGATCTCGTCCTAGCCACCCGCAACCGGGCCAAGTTTGCCGAAATTGTTGAGATCCTGCGGGGCTTACCTGCGGTTCTGATCTCTTTGGAGGAGTCGGGATTCCAAGACGTGGTTGAAGAGACCGGACAAAGCTATATGGAAAATGCGGCCCTCAAGGCTCTTTCCGTGGCGGCCGCGACGGGGCGTGTGACTCTAGCCGAAGACTCGGGCCTGGAAGTGGAGGCCCTGGGCGGGCACCCACCAGGTGGGCACCCACCAAGTGGGTACCCGGGAGTGCGCTCGGCCCGCTTTGGAGGTCCCGGACTGGATGACATTGCCCGGGTGGCGCTCCTGTTACGGCGACTCGAGAGCGTGCCCGAGGAGGGCCGGAGGGCCCGATTTATCTGCGTGGTGGCCCTGGCCGACCCCGCCGGCGAGGTGCGATTTTGCCAGGGGAGCTGCGAAGGGGTGATTGCACGGGAGGCCCGGGGGAATAGCGGCTTTGGTTATGATCCCGTTTTCCTGGTGCCCGCGTTAGGAAAAACTTTTGCGGAATTGCCGGGAAAGGTGAAAAATACAATAAGCCACCGGGGCCGGGCCCTCCAGAAGGCGCGGGCTTTGCTGGAACGGGTGTGCCGGGAGGGTACGTTCCCCCAGATCAAAGGGGGATCAGAGTAAAAGTTCAGGGCGGGGCGTGGCGCAGTCTGGTAGCGCACCTGCTTTGGGAGCAGGGGGTCGGAGGTTCAAATCCTCTCGCCCCGACCAGTTTCTTTTGTGCGGTGTCCGCAGGGGAGGCAAGGGGCCGGTCTCGGACGGGTTCCCGGTTGCACGCGGGCACGAAAAGGAGGGCAAGCCCCGGGCATTCGGCGCCAGAGAACCGGCAGCCGAGCCCGGGTTGGAAGGATGTTTTTGGGTGGGATATTATGGTAGGTACAACCAAGCATATATACCGGAGTCGAGCCGGGCTGGCAAGGAAAAAATGAACCCCACTGCGAAATTAACGATCATCCAGCCCGAAATGCCTTTGCGGAGGCCCCGGCTTTCGCTAAAATGATTGTATTTTAAAGACTCATGGCTGTGCAGGGAGTTGGTGCCTGAGTCGTTCCAATCCTAGTTTGTTTGCGCCTGTAGCTCAGTTGGATAGAGCAACGGACTTCTAATCCGTGGGTCGCGGGTTCGATTCCTGCCAGGCGCGCCAGAAGTCATAGCACGGTGGGCGTAGCTCAGCTGGTAGAGCGCTGGACTGTGGCTCCAGTGGCCGAGGGTTCGAACCCCTCCGCCCACCCTTACTATCGCGCGGGAGCCGGTGGCCGGGCGGCCGGCGGGCCTAGGTCGCAGGTTCGACTCCTGCCGGGCGCGCCAACTGTGGGGCTGGCCGCTGGCCAGCCCCTTATGTTTTGACCACTGGCTGTGCTGGGAAGAGATCCGCCGGCGCCAATCAATCTCACTTTTTGACCGGTTCTTCCGCAGGAACCTGGGCCCTGACGATGACCCACTCGGTGTCCTTGCCGCAACCGGGACAAGGCGGCAGGAACTGGCCCCTGGGAAAGGCCATGAGGAACTGGCACTGGGAACAACGGTAAGCGCTAAATACGGGATTGACATCGCCTGTTTGTGGCATACGCCCTCCCCCCCCTCTCCTGGCGCCGACGGATATAAACAGTTTACCATATTTCATCTGCTGTGGCCGAATCGGTGGAAAACCGCCGGAGCAGCCCATCCGGCCCGACTCCCCGCCCTCCATATCTAATGTAATCGCATCAACAAAATGGGAAGTCCTCCCCATTTACTGGCACTTCCGCCGCGTTATGCTGAGACCAACATTGGTCACTAAGTCCCGGACCGGAGGGGGAACGTGAAAAGCGCACACCAGCACCTGAATTTCTTCGGCTGGATCTCCATGATGATCTTTGGGGTCGGCTACAAGCTCCTCCCCAACTATGCCGGAAAGATCGTGATTCACAGTTTGACCATGGCCAGGGTCCGGTTCTGGCTTGCGAACCTGGGTTTCATCGGCCTGCTCTGCTTCTATGCGCTCTGGTCAGCCGTGCGGAGCCATGTGGCTTTTGCTCTCACGATTCTGGGTGCTGCCACGGTGATTGCCTCGATTGCCCTCTTGGGCCTGAACGTCTGGCTTACCTTTCGACCGGAGGTTTCTCCGGCAGAAAGCCAATCCCTACATCGTAAAGGGGGGCAAGAATGAAAAAAGTGTGAGACCTATCGAGGACCCCCTCGAACACAAGAGACGAAATCCTGATCTAGGTCATAAAACTTTTAGGACATCCTGCCCATATTACTTAAAGCGGGTGGGAAGCAGCGAAGGAGAAGGAAAACCATGGCATTGCTGATCAATGAAGAGTGCATCAACTGTGCAGTTTGCGAGCCGGAGTGCCCCAACGAGTCCATTAGCGAGGGGGACAGCATTTACGTGATCGATCCGGAGA
>JACPSX010000111.1 GCA_016193065.1 Candidatus Tectimicrobiota bacterium
GGTCTCCTCGATCCCCTTGGACTGGGTCGAGCGGCCCGAGTTCACATCGATGGAGACCAGAGCCTCCGTGGGTTCGACGATGACGGAGCCTCCGGATTTCAGGGGGATCTGGCGCTGGGAAATGGATTCGATTTGATCCTCGATGTCGTGGAAGGAAAAGATGGGCGTCTTTTCCCGGTAGAGCTTCAGGCGCTTCTGGTAACGCGGCATGACCGCCTGCATGAAATCCCGGGCCCGCTTGTAAGCTTCCCGGCTGTCCAAAATGATCTCCTCAATATCGGGGGTGAAGTAATCCCGGATCGAGCGTACCACCACATCACTTTCCTGGTATATGAGAGCCGGAGCCGTGGTCTGGCGGGCTGTTTCCTGGATGGATTCCCACAGGCGCATTAGATAGTTGTAATCCCGGGCAAGTTCATTTTTCGACTTGTCCAGGCCCGCCGTCCGGACAATGAAGCCCATTTTTTCCGGGGGGTTTAACTGGGCGACGAGCTCCTTCAGGCGCCGGCGCTGCTCATCGTTTTCGATCTTGCGGGAAACCCCGCTCACATCGCTCCCGGGCATCAAAACCAGGTAGCGACCGGGAAGGGAAATATAAGTGGTCAAGGCGGCGCCCTTTTTCCCGATTTCCCCCTTCACCACCTGGACGATAATTTCCTGGCGCTTCTTCAGGGCTTCCTGGATTCGCGGGCGCTCATTGCCCTCTACAGAAGAGGAATGGTAATCCGGGTGAACTTCGGAGAAGGGGAGAAAGCCGGCGCGATTGCCGCCAAAGTCCACGAAGGCAGCCTGCAGGCTGGGTTCAATCTTAACGATGGTGCCCTTGTAAATGTTCCCTTTGATTTGTTCTCGGAGGGGGGTTTCGATGCTGAATTCTTCCAGGATTCCATTATCGACCAGGGCTACCCGGCACTCTTCCTTATCAATCGCATTAATCAACATCTTGCTCAATTCATAGACCCTCGCTCATTAGTACCTGTTTCGGGGGGCGTGTAACTCCCAACTTAAGAGGAAATTATACCAGATAGGTGGGAGGAACAAAGCTGAATTTGTGCCATTTTGACTTTGACAATGGCAGCCGCAAGGTGTATAAGTTAGAGCAAAACAGTCGATCTTCGACTGGGGTCAAGCTGGCAGCCGGAGCAGGTATGTACACCCTGAGCAGGAAAGTCGATTATGCGTTCAGGGCCGTTGAGTATATGGCCCTGAAGCCGCCGGGGCAAGTGGTCCATATCAAGGAAATTGCCGAGCACCGGAATATCCCCAAAGATTTCCTGTCCAAGATCATGCGGGACTTGGTCAACCACAAGATCGTCAGGTCACGCTTTGGGCCGGGAGGAGGCTACTGCTTAAATCGGAGTCCCGCCGAGATTTCCTTTAAAGATATCGTAGAGGCTGTCGACGGCCCGGTCAATCTCTTGGGCTGCGACGATGGAGCGGAGGAATGCCCTTTCTCCTGTACCTGCGGCCAACAGGCGGTGTGGCGGGAACTCCAGGGGAAAATCATCGAAACCCTTGATCAGTACAAGATGAAAGACTTTTGCCAGACCGTGAAAGCCTAGTCGACCTCCCCGACCTCGTTTGTCGCTCTCTGATGAAATCCAAGGCGGTTGTCGTGGTGAAGCGAGGAGCAATGGCAAATCAGCTTGTTGACCGGTTTCAGAGAAGAATCACGGATCTGCGGGTCTCAGTGACGGACCGCTGCAACCTGCAGTGTTCCTATTGCATGCCCTCTTTCGGCACGACTCATGTCCACCGGCGGGAGCTTCTCTCCTTTGAAGAGATTCAGCGTCTGGTCACTCTTCTGGCCAGCCAAGGCATTGAGAAAGTCCGCCTGACGGGGGGCGAACCTCTGATCCGCCGGGACCTCATCCGCTTGGTGCAGATGATCCGGCAGATTCCCGGGGTGCGCAAGATTCCCATGACCACGAATGCGGTTCTCTTAAGCCTGTATGCCGGCGCTTTGCAGGAAGCCGGCCTCACCTCGGCAAACATCAGTTTGGACACCCTGCAGCGGGAGCGTTTCCAGCAGATCACCGGCTTTGATAAATTTGACCAGGTGATGGCCGGAATTCACAAAGCCCTTGAAGTTGGGCTCCCGGTTAAGATCAATGTGGTGGCCATCCGCAATTTCAACGATCACGAGGTGCTGGACTTCGTCGAACTGGCCGGTCGTCTCAAGGTCGCCGTGCGCTTCATTGAGTTCATGCCTTTCCAGGACAACCAGTGGTCGATCAAGCAGTTTATCTCTGCCCGGGAACTCCGGCGGATCGTGGGATCCAGATATAAGCTGGTCCCCTTGGAAAAGGAAGCCCTCTCCTCCACCTCAAACAATTTCCGAGTCGAAGGCCAGGAGGGCTCCATTGGCTTTATCGCCTCGATGACCGAGAGCTTTTGCAGCACTTGCAGCCGGGTACGCCTTACCGCGGAAGGTTATTTCAGACCTTGTCTGCACGACAGCATCGAGGTGGACTTGAAAGCTCCTTTGCGGGAAGGAGTATCGGACCAGGAACTCACGGAGCTGATGCAAAGAGCCCTCTGGCAGAAATGGGCAGAGCACCCCGATTTCCTGGCTTCCTCCGGCAAGGTGACCGCCGGGCCGCGGGAGATGATTCGAATTGGCGGCTGACTCCCTGCAATCCGCGCCTACTCAGCTCGTTCTCCCCTTTCCCCCGTAAACGCTCTGAAAACCTCCCCCCCGGCGCAAAAATCTGTTAAGATGGGTGAAGCGGCAAAAAACAGGGGTGCGCCCGTAGCTCAGTTGGATAGAGCGCAGGACTCCGGATCCTGAGGCCGAAGGTTCGAACCCTTTCGGGCGCACCATATACTTTTCATCTTGCCCCCTCCCAGGTTTTCGACCTCATATCCAGAAATCCAAGGCCCCCAACACCCAATCCCTAAAGGAGAACATCACCGTTACCGATAAAGAGATGGGTTAGAAGGGTTCGTCACCGCTGGAAACCTACAATTCGTCTGGCCCGGGGAAAGCTCCCGGGAGGGCTTGAATCCCGGAATCCGGAATCCTCAAGATGGAATCCCTCTGACCGGTACCGGGCGCATTGCCAAAGGATCTTCATGGAGCAAGAGATTCTTAAGAACCGCCGGGCGTTTTCTTTTTACAACCGCAGGCGTCTGGACCAGCTGTTCTCAGCCCTTCAGGAGCAAGACGCATGCATCTTGGGGGCCCTCCCTTTTCTCCTTCAGGTAAACATAAAGAAGCTGCCCGGCTACATAGAGGCCAAGGAGGTCCCCTGCGGCACCTACGACTTTTCCTGGACAAAAGAGGCCCAAACGGCCGTCAGGAAACTATTCCCCGACTTCCCCCTAGAGCGCCTCAGCTCCGCCCACCTCTTTCCGCGGCGCTCAGCAATCGTTATGCTGGCCCTGATTGGCAGCGCCGGGTCCATCGCCCAAACCGAAAAATCGGACCTGGACTTCTGGGTTTGCATTGAGGAGCGCTCCCTGGGTGCTGCAGCCCTGGCTCTCCTGAAAGAAAGGCTCAAGGCACTCGAGCAATGGATCTGGCAGACGAGCCAAACGGAGATGCACTTCTTCATCACGGACATCGAAAAAGTGCAAAAAAACGATTTTGGAGAGGCGGGCCTGGAGAGCTCGGGAACCGCCCTGGGCAAGCTTCTCAAAGAGGAGTTTTACCGCACCTCCATTGTGCTTGCCGGAAAGACCCCCCTGTGGTGGATCACTCCCACCCGGGCGGATGACGAGACCTACGAAGAGTTCAAACAGGCTGTGCGCGCCTCCAATGAGCTCGACCCTCAGGACTATGTGGATCTCGGCAACCTCTCCGAGATCACCTGGGACGAATTCTTCGGAGCCTCTCTGTGGCAAATGAACAAAGCCATGGCCAGCCCCTTTAAGTCGGTTCTCAAAATGGCACTTCTAGATGCCTGCATGGACCCGGAGAATGAGTCCGGTCTGCTTTGTGACGATCTCAAGCAGAGTGTCTTCTCCCTGAGCACCTCGGACCGGCATTTAGACCCCTACATTCTCCTCTTCGATCACATCCTGGAATACAATCAAAAAAAGCAGCGCCCCGAAGTCGTGGACCTGCTGCGGACCTGCTTTTACATCAAAGTGGGCGTTCGGCTATCCCCCCTGGATTTCTCCAAAAAACTCTCAAGCCGGAAAAGGGAGATCCTGGCCGAGTATGTGAAATCCTGGGGCTGGAGCCTGGAGCGAGTCGAGACTTTGAACGACTACGCCAACTGGCCCTTTGAAAAGACCCTGGCTCTGGGCAAGGAGGTGCACCAGTTCCTGCTGTCCACCTACCAGACCCTGTCGGACCGGCTCAAGGAAAAACCGGATCTTACTGCCAAGATCAGCGCCACGGATCTGACGCTACTGGGTCGCAAACTGGCCAGCCTCTACTCCAAAAAGCCCGGGAAAGTCGAAGTGATCAAGCAGGCAGTGGAAGAAGGGCTGGAATTAGAGGCCCTGACCTTGTATACTAGCTACGAAAGTGACTCGAAACGGGGGGAATGGCGAGTGTACCGCGGAATGGTGCCCCGGGAAGAACTCTTGGATGAACGAGGAAAGGGGAAGCTCCTCAGGCGCTCCAGGAATCTCCTGGAAATCCTGATCTGGCTGGTGCACAACCGCCTTTATACACCTGCCACCACCCTCCACATGATTCCCAATGGGAGCCCGATCACCTTGAACGATCTCAAGGAGATCCTGCGGGAAATGTCCGACTTCTTTCCCCCGATTGACCTCTCCCAGTTAGCCAAGAAAGACCTCCTTAGCGAAAGCCGGATCGACAAGGTGATGGTGGTGGCAAATCTCTTAGCTCAGCGCTGGGCGACCCACCTCTCGGACCTTGGCATCCTGTACCGGACCTCTTGGGGGGAACAGTTCTGCGAGTCCTACGCTTCCCAGGCGGGAATCCAAAAAGCACAGGAATACGTGGTCGAGGCGGCCAGGAAGCAGCCGGCATCCACCTGCTACCGGCTCTGGGTCCCCAGAGGGGAAGGCTACAAAACGCTGGCGCCTAGCCTGGCGGAGCGTCTCAAGAAACGATTACCAAAGGCCTACGCTGCCAATTAACCGGCTCCCGCGGGAAGCCCGTGAGAGAATCACAGTCAGAGTCCAAGAGAGAGGAGGAAAGTCCGTGAACCCGCGCAAAAATCCGGCAGACGATCAGGAAGATTACCAAGAACTCTCTCAAGCCATCACCGAAGCCCTCATTAACTCGGAGGAAGTGCAAAGAGCACTGGTAAGATTCCAACGCAAAAAAAAGGTCAAGGCCAAGGGCCTGCTGATCCTGGCCTTGAGCCTGGAGGACATGAACACGGCTTACACTTCCGGCAATCGCAGGAAGCTCAAACCCATCATGACCAGGATCCAAGAGCAATTCATCGACGGCAGGCGGCTTACGGCCAAGGAAATCGCTTTTCACGAATTTCTCGTGGAGAAATTTAACGAACGAAAGTGGCTGAAACAAAATCGCCTCACCTTGGAAGATTCTCGCCAGCAGGATTAACACATACCCAGACAGGGGACCTCACGCCATGAACAGAGTGGTCCTGACGGTTCCCGCCTCCACGACGAACCTGGGGTCGGGTTTCGATGCGTTGGGTCTTGCCCTGACCCTGCGAAACCGGTTCCTGCTGGAGGAGACCCCTTCGCAAGGGTCAATCGAGGTGGTCGGTGAGGGGAGCGAGTTTATACCGAGGGATGGGAGCAACCTGGTTCTCCAGGCTGCCCACCGCCTTTATCGCAGCCAGGGGAAAACGCCTCCCGGTCTCCACATCCGGCAAGAGAACCATATTCCCAGGTGTGGAGGCCTCGGCAGCAGCGCCAGCGCCATCATCGCCGGACTGGTGGGAGCCAACTCCCTGTGCGGGGAACCCCTGTCCAGGGATGAAATCCTGCCCATGGCTCTGGATCTCGAAGGGCATCCAGACAACGTGGTCCCGGCCCTGTACGGCGGCTTCACGATTTCCGCTCTGGTCGACGGCCAGGTAGCTTGGCTGAGAGCAAGTTTCCCCCCCGATTTACGATGCGTCGTGGCGTTGCCCGATCTCACCTGGAGCACGGCTGAGGCCCGTCAAGTACTGCCCGTCCAGGTCCCCCGTTCGGACGCCGTCTTCAACGTGCAGCGCGTGTCCTTGCTTCTGGGGGCCCTGTTCGCCGGCCAGCACGATCTGTTGCGAACCGGCATGGCGGACCGACTCCACCAGCCCTATCGGGCCAAGCACCTAAGCTACTTGGAGGAAGTTTGCCGGCAGGCTCTCGAAGCCGGGGCGTGGGGAACTTGCCTGAGCGGCGCCGGCACGTCCGTACTGGCTCTGGCCAGCACCTGTGAGGAGGAAATTGGCAAGGCCATGTGCCGGGCCCTGTCAAACCACGGGATCGGCTCCCGATTTCTGGTCCTGGAGATGGATCCGTGCGGGGCACAACTTCACGTTCCGTCGTCTTCCGAAGGGGGGTTGGAATAGGATCATGGGCGTCGTATGCGGAAAGTTCACCGTCCAGACTAAGGGACAGACGGAGATCATCGACATCACAAAGCTCGTGGCCCGGCAAATCGAGCAATCCAATCTTGGCAGCGGCACGGCGACCGTCTTTGTCGCGGGCTCTACGGCAGGCGTAACGACCCTTGAGCACGAACCGGGATTGCTCAAGGATCTGGAGCAGGCCTGGGAGCGCATCTGCCCCCGGGACATCCCCTATGCCCACGACAGCCGCTGGGGGGATGGCAACGGCTATGCCCACGTACGGGCCGCTCTGCTCGGCCCCTCTCTGACCATCCCCTTTTTCCATCAGAAGTTGCTTCTGGGAGTCTGGCAGCAAATCGTACTGGTAGATTTCGACAACAGACCCAGAATTCGGGAGATCAGCGTTCAGATCATCGGGGAATGAGTGTCAAAGGTCATGACGGCGAAACGGGAACTCCGCAACCAGCTCATCCTCGCCCGCCAGCACCTGCATCACAAGCGTTGGGCCAAGGCACTGGAAACTTTGAAAAGAGCCGCCGCCCTGGACCCCTCAAACCTGGAGATCCGCTTGCAGACAGCCAGGCTGTGCCAGGATCAAAACCAGCTTGAAGAAGCCTTGAAATACCTGGACAGCATCCTGGCCCGGGAACCGGATCACTACCTCTCTCTCGTCCTCAAAGGCAATCTCCTCCTGTCCCAGGGGAAGCCTCGCCAAGCCCTCGATTCCTTCCTGCGAGCCACGGAGCGTCAGGAGGACCCCGAAGTCTATTACAACTTGGGGATCTGTTACCGCTCCCTTCGGGAATCCTCCAAGGCAGAGAATGCCTTCTTGCGGGTTTGGAAGATCTCTCCCAGGGAGGCCATCGGGCTTCTGGCAGGGGCCCAGGCGGCCCTGGGGCGGGGACGCCTTGATGAGGCCCGGCAGATCCTCGAGCAGGCCGTCCAACTCTTCCCGCAATATACTCCCGCCAAGGAAGAACTGGCTCAGCTCTACATTCAGATCAAGCGTCTGGATCAGGCCGAAAGCCTCCTTCGGGACCTTCTTTCGGAAGGACATGCCACCCCGACCGTGTATCATCGCCTCGGGACCATCGCCGCCGAACGAGGAAAATGGCAGGAAGCCATCGATTTCTGGCAAGAAGTCATCCGGCGCAGCCCCGCGGCCGACGAAACCTTACGAGAGATGGGGTGGGCTCACCACATCCTTCGAAACCCCGGCACGGCGGAAAAGCTTCTCAAACGGGCTCTGGAAATCAATCCGGATAATTCCAAAGCCCTCATCGACCTGGGCGCCGTCTACATCAGCAACGGCTGGGTTCAAGGAGCCATCGAGGCCTGGAGCAAGGCTCTGCAGAAAGAGCCCGGGAACGAGGCTCTGCAACACCATCTGGAGCAGGCCCAGGATCTGCTCAAGAGACACGGCCCCATGATTCTCCCCGACCCCGGAGTCCCTGCGGAAAATCAGTCCGCGCCACAACCGGAGCCTGGAAGCCCGCTCGCTTCCCAAAAGATCATCCCGATCGAGAACCATCGCCCCCCTCACCCCAAAGCATAGACCCTGCTCAACCGGCCGGATCCGCTCTTGCCGAGGAGCCCCTTTCCTTTTCGTGGCCCGCCACGAGAACCGTAATTTCCCCTTTGAGCTTCTTGCCTTCCAGGTCTTGCCGGAGACCCCCGGCAGTCCCCCGCAAAATCTCCTCGAAACGCTTGGTCATTTCCCGGGCTACAACCACGGGGCGCTCCCCGAGAATCTCCGCAATCTCCTTCAAGAGATCATAGATCCTGAAGGGGGATTCGTAGAAGATGAGCGTAGCGGTCTCCTCCTTGAGGGCTTCCAGGCGCCGGCGCCGCTTCCCCGCTCGGTGGGGCAGGAACCCCTCGAACAAGAAGCGATCGGTTGGCAGTCCTGAGGCGCACAGAGCGGAGATAAAGGCCGTGGGTCCCGGGATGGGAACCACCTGGATTCCCGCCTCGATGGCTTGCCGGACCAAGAGGTATGCCGGGTCCGAGATTCCCGGTGTCCCCGCATCCGAAACCAGCGCCACGTCGCTTCCGGACAAAATCCGCTGGATCAAACTTCTCCCCTTTTGCCGCTCGTTGTACTGGTGGTAGCTGGTCAGAGGGGTGGAGATCCCGTAATGGGAGAGGAGATGACGCGTGTGGCGCGTATCTTCAGCGGCGATGAGGTCAACTTCTTTGAGAGTCCTCAGGGCCCGGAGGGTGATGTCTTCCAGGTTTCCAACCGGTGTGGCGACGAGATAGAGTTTCCCCTGGGCCACGGATCTGGCCTGGACCGAAGAAACTTCAGGAATGGCCCCTCCCGTCTTCGGGCTCGATTTTTCTCCCCCTGAGCTGCAGGTCGTCGGGGTACTCCATGCCCTTCCTGGCTAACTCCTCAAGAGCCGCCGCTACCATCTGCTTGCCGAGTTCCCGGGCGTCCTCCAAAGTCGGAGCCTGCCCCCGGTAATCCCGCATGGCCGGAATAAACACGTTGTAGCCTCCCCCCTCCACCTTTTCATAGACGACCGTGTAGGTGTAACTCTCTTTCCCCATCTTCTCCCCCTCCGGATAAGGGAAACCGCATTGGACGCACGTGCGGTTGGTTTGCCAAGAATAGGCCCTTTCCGCCCTCCCCTGGTTTCTTGCCAAAAGCTGACGGCGAATCGCTGAACGCTTATCCGCTACCGGCCCCAGTCCCGGGCGTATCGAAAATCCCTGTCGATGGTCCGGTTCGAGATTTTGGCAATGACCGGGAGCCTCCTCTTGTACTGGGAGCCCTGGACCAGCTTCGTGACCCGGGTAACGAAGTCCGGTTCAAACCCGAGGTCCTGGAGCTGCTCCTCGTTGTAGCGCCGGTCCACCATGTAATAGAGGAGCCGGTCGACCTCCGCATACGTGAACCCCAGTTCCCCCTCGTCCGACTGCCCCTGCCAGAGGTCCGCAGTCGGGGGTTTACGCAGGATCGTCTCAGGGATTCCCATGGCCTCCGCGAGCTGCCGCACCTGGGTTTTATAGAGATCCCCCAGAGGGTTTATGGCCGAGGCCATATCTCCGTGCAGGGTCCCGTAGCCCAGGAGGAGCTCGGTCTTGTTGCTCGTGCCCAGGACCAGAGCCTTCTCGACCATGGAAAAGTCGTACAGGATCGTCATGCGCTCGCGGGCCATCTTGTTGCCTCGCCGCACCGGATCCGCCTCGGGAAAGGCCGCAAAATAGGCATCGATCATCGGGGTAATGTCAATCACCCGCGAACGGATCCCCAGGACAGCCACGACCCTGCGAGCGTCTTCCAGGCTCTGGGAGCTGCTGGTCCGGTAGGGCATGATGAGGCCCAGCACTTGCGCCGGCCCCAGGGCTTCCGCGCCCAGGTAAGCAGAGAGGCTGGAATCGATCCCCCCGGACAGTCCTACCACAACGCGTTCGTGCCCGGTCTTTGTGACCTCGTTGCGGATAAACCCCGTGAGCATCCGCCGGACAAGCTCAACGCTGATCCTGACCTCACTCATCCCCATCCCCCTCCGGGAAGTGCTTTCGATAGATGCGCTGCAGCTCGCGGAAGGTTAAATCCAGATCCTCGTCCCGGCGCACGGTGTTCGAGATCCGGGACCGGCGCACCTCATCCAGGTCAAAAACACCGACGAGCAAATTCTCCTCAAAGTCATTCCCCTTGAGAAGCCGCTCTCCTGCCGGGGATATGATCTCAGACCCGCCCCAGAAGTTCACCCCGTCCTCGTAGCCCACCCGGTTTGTAAAGCACACCCCCATGGTGAACAGAGTGGCATAGGTGCGGTTCATCGCCTCCCAGGTCTCGGCAATCTCCAGTTTTCCTCCTCTCTCCGCACCCCGGCCGGGGCTGGCCGCAGGGATCAGGAGGAGATCGGCCCCCTGCTGGGCTGCAAGGTAAACGGTGGAGACGTGCCAGAGATCTTCGCAGATCAGAATGGCCATCTGGCCAAACCGGCTCTTAAACGTCCTCACTGTCCGACCGCGGGCTAAATAGCGCTGCTCATCGAAGAGCCCGTAGGTGGGCAGGTAAACTTTGCGGTGGCAATGCCGGATGGCACCGTCCTCGAGATAGAGGGCCGCATTGTAAAAGAGCGCCTCCTCGGACTCCTCCACGAGGCCGATAACCAGAGAGATGCCCCGGCTCATTTCCTCCAGCTCGCGGACGACCGGCGAATCCAGGCGCAGAGCGACCTGCGGCACCATGTCTTTCAAGAAGTAGCCCGTCAGGCTCAACTCGGGAAAGATCAACAGATCCACGCTGCTCCTGTGCCCCCGGTCTATGAAATCCCGGTGGATTTCCAGGTTGCGCTGCAAGTCTCCCAGGGTAGGGTTAATCTGAGCCAGTCCGATCTTTGCTTTCAATAGATCCCTCTCAGGGAACGAGCGGGTCCTCCAGTTCGTAAACCCCTTTCATCTCGGTGGAATAGTCCCCGCTTTCCCGGTTGACGAAGAATGGAGGGGAAACCCGCAAGCCCGCCCGCCCCCTTTTTACGGCTTCCACC
>JACPSX010000112.1 GCA_016193065.1 Candidatus Tectimicrobiota bacterium
AGAACGGTGGCCTGTGCGGCTCCCGCTTCCAGTGCGGCAAATCGATCCGGCTGGCCGCCGATCTGCACCATTGTCACATCGGTAGGTCGCAAGCCCAGTTGCCGGACCGCGTAAAGGGCACCGAATTCGGAGAGGGCGCCGAACCGCGTGATGGCCACGCGCCCGCCCACCAGATCTTTGCCCTCTTTGATGCCCTTGCCGCCGAAAAAGATGTAATCCAGCTTGTCGGCCAGGTTGATGAAGACCACCACATCGGTGCCCCGCAAGTTGGCGTTGACCGGTTGCACCCCGGAAGCCACGATGACCGGAGATTCTTTGGCCATCAAGGCCTGAATCGCGGAGCCAGTTCCCATGTAGATCAAGGTCACGTCCAGGCCGTTTTTCTCGAAAATACCGGCGTCCTTCACCACTCTCATGATGGCCTGCTGACCGGAGATCGTTGTGTAAGAGACGGGGACTTTGGTCAACCCCTGGGCGGCCGGCTCTGTAACGACAGCGACCAGCAGGCAGAAAACCATGGCCGGGATGGCCATCCACTTCCGCATCATTATCGATGGGCCCATTTTTCTTCTCCTTCCACTCACTTAGAGTAAAGTAAAAATAATAATAGGACCCCCTGCTGCCGCCGTCAAGATTCATTCGGGTCCTGAATCGGTAGGAGAGAAAACCACCCGGACGTGTTAAGATAAAACAAATAGGGCATTCTCCTTGAACCGCTGGGAGGTGGATCATGTCATCCGCATTTCGTGACTTTCTGCGCCTGCTGGAAGGGGAAGGACAGCTCTTGCGAATTCAAGAGAACGTCAATCCCCGCTTTGAGCTCTCCCAAATCCTCAAAGAAGTCGACCGCAGGGGAGGGCCGGCGCTCCTGTTCGAGCGGGTCTCGGGCTGTTCCTTTCCCGTGGCGGGAAATCTCCTGGGGACCCGGCATCGGCTGGCCCTGCTCTTCGGCACTTCCGAGGAACACATTGTGGAAGAATATGAGCGGCGCAGAAGCCGCCTCATTCCGCCGGTGGTGGCTTCCTATGCACCTTGCCAGGAGGTCGTGGTCCAGGAGGAAATGGATATTCTAAAGACGCTTCCCATCCCGACCTACCACGAGAAGGACGGCGGCCCGTACATCACCTGCGGAGTTTTATTCGCCAAGGATCCCCTGACGGGACAGCGGGGAGTGGGGCTCCACCGCCTGCACGTGAAGGGGAAGAACCGGCTGGGAGTCCACCTGAGCAACCCGCCGATCTCCCAGTTCCAGGCCAACGCCGAAGCCCTGGGAAATCCCCTCGAAGTCGCCATCGCCCTGGGGGTGGACCCCGTGATCCTGATGGCCTCCATTGTCCGCATGCCCACCGGCGACAAACTCGCGCTGGCCGGCGGCCTGCGCGGGGAAGCCGTGGAAGTGGTTCGCGGGACCCGGGTAGGGGTTGAAGTTCCGGCCCGAGCCGAAGCGGTTCTGGAGGGGAAGATCCTACCCGGAGTCCGGGAAGACGAGGGCCCCTTTGGAGAGACCTCGGGCTATTACTTTCGGGATCGCAGCCACGTAATCGAAGTGACCGCAATCACCCACCGGGACCGTCCCATCAGCCAGGCCCTGCATCCGATGACCAACGAGGTGGTTATGCTGGCCGGAGCTTCCGCGGAGGCGGAGCTCCTGCGTTTTTTGCGCGGAGAGGGCTATCAGGTCCGCCACCTCCATCTCACGGGCGGGACGAGCCGGCCCCACGCCCTGATCTCTCTCCGGAAGAAGCACGACGGCGAGCCCAAACAGCTTCTCTACCTGCTCCTTTCTCACTCTCCTTGGATCAAGCATGCCGCGGTCCTGGACGACGACGTGGATCTTCACGATCCGGATGATGTGGAGTGGGCTCTATCCACGCGGGTGCAAGGAGATAGAGACTTGGTCGTCCTCTCGGGGTTGCCCGGCCGCAGCATCGATCCCTCGACCCGCGATGGATTTGGGTCCAAGGTGGGTGTGGATGCCACCGTTCCGATCCAGGAGCGGGAACGCTACGTCCGTCCCCGAGTTCCGGCCGACGTTGCCCAGAAAGCCCGGGAATTTGTCTCGCGCTACTTGAAGGAAGGAGAGCACCCGCCCCACGGCCATGGTCACGGTCACGGCCACTAATTTTTTAGCCCCTCTCCACCATCTTGGGGGAGAGGGTTGGGTGAGGGGGATTTTCTCAGCAGCGGGAAAAGCGCTTGTATTGGCCGACATGGAGTTGGTGTAGAATATTCTCTGAAGATTAGGATGAATGCCGGAGATCGTTCCATGAGCCCCAAGATTCCCATCGATCAAGACAAGATCGCTGAATTCTGCCGCAGTCACCATATTCGTAAACTAGCGCTCTTCGGTTCTGTACTTCGCGAGGACTTCGGCCCCAACAGTGATGTGGATGTTCTGGTGGAGTTTGACCCGGATCATGTGCCGGGACTTGCTTTCCTTGCCATGGAGGCCGAGCTTTCTGAGCTTCTCGGGAGGAAAGTGGATTTGAACACGCCGAATTTTCTGAGCCCTTATTTCCGGGACCTCGCGCTCATGGAGGCCGAGGTGCATTATGTCGCAGCGTAAGAGCAGCATAAGCCTTGAACAGGTTGATTTCGACATCCTTGGGCAAATCCTCACGAGGGATCTCCCTCCTCTCATGGCCGAACTGAAAAGACTCGTCCCGCCGGAAAAACGACCGACATGAGCCTGCCAGTTAAATATTGGCCCTGGACCATCACGCCTGGGGCCAGGTCTGTATCCCTTCTTGAGAAATGGAAAGCGCGGAACAGGGGACGGCATGGGTCTGGGTGAATCCGACACTCGCGCCAAATTAATCGACCCGGCACTGCACGCCTGCGGGTGGACCGAGGACCTCATCCGCCGGGAGGAGACTGCGGGCGGGATCGAGATCATCGATGGCAAGCCCCGCAAGCAGGCAAAGGGGCGGGTGGACTATACCCTTCGCATCAAGGTGAATCCCGATACTCAACCCCTTGCCGTGGCTCTGATCGAGGCGAAGGCAGAGGATTTCCCTCCCACCCACGGGCTGGAGCAAGCCAAGCTGTACGCCGCCTGTAAACGCCTCAACGTGCCGTTTGTTTTCTCCTCGAACGGTCATCTCTTCGTCGAGTTCGACCGGTTCACCGGGATCACCGCCTCCCCGAGGCCTTTGAGAGAGTTTCCCACACCCAACGACCTGCGCGCCCGCTACGAGAAGAGCGTGGGTTTCAGCCTGGAGTCTCCGGCGGCTCGGCCCCTCCTTGCGCGATACCCTGGAGGCGAGGCGACCCGGCGGTACTACCAAGATGCCGCCATCCGGGCCGTGCTGGAAAAGCTTGCACGTGGCGAGAAGCGTGCCCTCCTCTCGCTTGCCACCGGCGCCGGAAAAACCTTCATTGCGGTTCATTTGCTCAGGCGCATTGCCGACGCGGGGCAGTTGCGCCGCGCGCTCTTTGTCTGCGACCGGGATGAGCTTCGCGCCCAGGGATTGGGAGCTTTCCAGAATGTCTTCGGGGCCGATGCAGCCGAGGTCTATCGGGAAGCCGACGGGTCCAATCATGCCCGGAACGCTCGCATCCATATCGCCACATACCAGACTCTGGATGTTGACTCGGACGACGCCGACGCAAACTTTCTTACTTCATACTATCCCGTGAACTATTTCAGCCATATTGTGATCGACGAATGTCACCGCTCCGCCTGGGGGAAATGGTCGCAAGTGCTCACCCGCAACCCGGACGCCGTGCAGATCGGCCTTACAGCGACTCCCCGGCAGTTGCCGATCCGGGAAAAGACAAGGGAAGCTCAAGCCGACGCGCAGCTCACCGCTGACAACCTCAAACACTTCGGCGAGCCGGTCTATGAATACGATATGAGCCAGGGGATCGAGGACGGATACCTGGCGGCCTGTGAGATTCACCGGTTCGATCTCTTTCACGATAACAAGAAGGTCAACGAACGGGAAAGCGGTGTCAGCCGGGAAGATCTGGTTGACAAAGAAATGACGGATGCCCTTACAGGCGATCCGATCGGAGCAGGCTTTGCCCGTGAGCATTATGATGCGGAAGCGATCGAAGACAAACTCCTGATGCCGGAACGGGTCGCCGCCATGAGCCGGGATCTTTTTGACCATTTGCTGGCGACCGGCGGTCCCGAGGCAAGGCCCCGCCGCCGCGCAGGCCGCCCAGGGGGCCAGGCCCGGAGCCGCCGGAGCCCGCCGAACATCCGATTGTGGTGGAAGGTTTTGATGTACACGTCACGGACGCCGGGCGCTACATCGTCACAGAGGTGGATGGTAAGGCCATGCCGGTGACTGTGGAGGAGTATAAAGAACGCCTGGCGGCCAGATTGGTGGAAGAGGCTCCGACATTGAAGGAGTTTCGCAATCGTTGGGTAATTCCGCCCGATCGGAAAGAACTGCTGGGTCGCTTGCCGGATGCGGGCCGTTCCGCGTTCCTGGTCCGCGCGCTGGAGGAAATGACCGATTTCGACCTCTACGACGTGCTGGCGGAACTCGGCTATGGTCTTGCCCCCAAACGCCGTGGAGAAAGGGCCGACGCCTTTCTCTACAAGCACGCCGCCTGGCTGTCCGGCCTGCCCTTGGCGACGTCGGCCACACTGAAAGCACTTGCCCAACAGTTCTCCCGATCTGGCACTGATAGCCTGGAGAATCCCCAGATTTTCCAAACGCCCGAGGTCGTTCGTGCCGGAGGTCTCGCTGCCCTGAGAAATTTAGGCAAACCTGCTGATATCCTGCGCCAGACCAAAGAAAGGCTCTTCGCGGCATGAGACTACCACAGGATGTTGCGAACCTGCTGGCGGTTGCAATTCGGGACGTTATTTGGTTTAAGCAGAACGTCTCTGCATTCTTGGATGCCTGCGGCGTTCCGAAGTCAATCATGCTAGAGGTGCGGCGCATGCAGCGT
This sequence comes from Candidatus Tectimicrobiota bacterium, assembly GCA_016193065.1. Taxonomy (GTDB): domain Bacteria; phylum JACPSX01; class JACPSX01; order JACPSX01; family JACPSX01; genus JACPSX01. The sequence continues at coordinate 4,909 of JACPSX010000112.1, forward strand.
GATACTCCAACGATTAAGATCGTTCACCATGTCTTTGACCAGCTCGCTGAAAAAGGCGATGAGGGATTTAATGTTGCGAAGAGGCTGCTGACCAAGCTGTATTACTGGAACGACTTCCACACCATCCCTACAGACCGCAAGGAACAAGCAATGGTCTCCCTAAAGGCGCTACGTGAGGCCTACAAGAGATATGAAGCTCAAGAGGATTATCAAAAGGAACAGGAAAGAAAAATGCATGCCGAACGGGCCGAGAGGAGCCGGTTGACCAAGCTCGACCATGTGAAACTACAATCCTTCCGTGACGAGTTCGATTGTATCCACGCCCTAAAGAACCGACAAGAGCGCGGCAATCAGTTTCAGGACCTCATGAACAAGATCTTTG
>JACPSX010000113.1 GCA_016193065.1 Candidatus Tectimicrobiota bacterium
GCGCGCTTTTCGAGGAGATCAAATTTGAAAACGGGAAAATAGTGAATCCCCGCTTCTCGTCCTACCGGCTCCCACGCTTCACCGACATTCCCTCCATCGAGGTCGTTCTTATCGACCGCCAGGACATTCCGCCGGCTGGCGCCGGTGAAACTCCCATCGTCGCTGTGGCAGCGGCGATTCGTAACGCTATTTTGGCCGCGACGGGGATCCCCTTGCGATCCTTACCTCTAAGATTACCGGCCTGAAGGGACGATGTTGGAAACCAATAAACCTCACCGATGGGCACATCCATCGAGCGCTACTACGACCCCACCTACCACCAGGCAGCCGTGGGGCGATAATTTCGCCCACTCAAAGAAGAGCGAGAGCAGCAGAGGAGGAAGTGCGGTGGTGTGCCCAGCACTCCCCCCTTTACAACCCGCAGAAGGGCATGATATAGAGGGGTGCGCCAAGTGAGGTCTGCACGGATGACCGGACAGCAAGAGCAAAACCTGAAGCGCACGCCCCTCTACGAAGCTCACAAGGACCTGGGCGCCAGGTTCGTTGAACCTGACCACGAACGACGCCGGCCGTCTGCTCCCGGGACAGGTTCAGTACTCCCTGCTGTGCAACGAAAGCGGCGGGATCGTGGACGACATCACCGTGTACCGTCTGGCCGCCGACCGTTTCATGCTCTGCGTCAACGCCGCCAACATTGAAAAGGATTTGCGCTGGCTGAAAAGCCACTGGCAGTGGGAGGCCAAGCTCCAGGATCTGAGTTCCGAGACCGTTCAACTGGCCATCCAGGGTCCCTCGGCGGAGCCTTTACTCCAGAGACTCACTCCAGCCCAGCTAGGCAGCATTTCTTACTATGGGTTCGTCGTGGAGCAAGTCGCGGGGGTGCAGAGCCTCATTTCCCGGACTGGGTACACCGGGGAGGACGGTTTCGAGATCTATTACCACAGAGACCATGCCCGCCAGGTCTGGGAGAAGATCATGGAGGCTGGCAAGTCCTTCGGACTCAAGCCCTGCGGCCTGGGAGCCCGGGATACCTTGCGCCTGGAGATGCAGTACGCTCTCTACGGCCACGACCTGGATGATTCCACTACTCCTCTGGAAGCCGGACTCGGCTGGGTGGTCAAACTCGATAAGGGGAACTTCCTCGGAGGTGAACCGCTGCGCCGCCGGAAAGCAGAAGGGATCCCGCGGAAACTGATCGCCTTTGAACTCGGGGAACGCGGCGTTCCCCGCAGCCACTACCCTATCTTCTCCGGGGACCGTCCAGTCGGTCACGTAACCAGCGGCACTTTCTCCCCGTGCCTGCAAAAAGGGATCGGCATGGGCTATGTGGACAGCGGTGATCTCACCGGTGAACTTAGTGCAGAGATTCGAGGGAAAAAGATAAGGATCCAACGGGTCACCACGACATTCTGGCCGAGCCGGGTCAAGAAACACCCGCGCAGCAGCACCACCCCTTAAACCAAGTCTATCCACCGGGAGGCATCATGGATCTACCTGAAGATCTGAAATACACGCGGGAACATGAATGGGCCCGCCGGGAAGGGAACCGGATCACCGTCGGAATTACCGATTATGCGCAAAAGGAACTGGGGGACGTGGTTTATGTGGATCTCCCTCCTCTGGGTCGCACGGTTTCCCAAGGGGAAAGTTTTGGAGTCGTGGAGTCCGTGAAAACCGTCTCCGATTTGTATGCGCCCGTGGGAGGAAAGGTCGTGGCCGGCAACGAGGAACTGGTCCAGAAGCCCGAGCTCGTCAACTCTTCCCCCTACGGGGAGGGCTGGATGATCGTCATTGAGCTGAGCCAGGCCGAGGAACTGGACAATTTGCTGGACGCCCGTGCCTACCGCGCTCTCGTAGAAGGCCAGGGGAGCTAACCCTCATGCGCTATATCCCCAACACGGCGGAAGACTGCCGCCAGATGCTCGAGCGCATCGGGGTCGAAACGATCGAGGACCTGTTTTCGGATATCCCGGAGGCCGTCCGCCTGCAGCGGCCGCTGAATCTCCCCCCGCCCCTTGCGGAGGGAGAGCTTCTCCGTCACCTGCAATCGCTGAGCGAGCGCAACACCCGAGCAGATTCCGGCGCCTCGTTTGTCGGTGCGGGCGCCTATCGCCATTTCATCCCCACCCTGGTGGACCAGCTCTTGCTGCGCGGAGAATTCCTCACGGCCTATACCCCTTATCAGGCCGAGGTGAGCCAGGGAGTCCTGCAGGCCGTCTACGAATTTCAAACCCTCATCTGCCAGCTTACCGGGATGGAGGCCGCCAACGCCTCCCTTTATGACGGGGCTTCCGCGACGGCGGAAGGGGCGCTGATGGCCCGCCGGATCACGAACCGGGATCGCATCCTGGTTGGACACTCGGTTCACCCGGAATGGCGGCAGGTTCTCACCACCTACCTGGGCAAGGGCAGCGTGGTTGAAATTCCCTTTGCCTCGACGGGGAAAAGCGACCTCCACTGGATCAAGGATCACGTGGGGCCGGAAACTGCCGCCGTCATCCTCCAAACTCCAAATTTTTTCGGGACACTGGAGGACCTCGGTGCAGCCGCAGAGATCGCCCACCGCTCCGGGTCCCTCTTGATTGCCACGGTCTCGGAGGGCCTTTCACTGGGCCTTCTCCAACCCCCCGGGCTTCTCGGGGCGGACATTGTGGCCGGGGAAGGACAGTCCTTGGGCCTCCCCGTCAGCTTCGGCGGACCGTACCTGGGGTTCTTCGCCACGCGCCAGGAATATGTACGCCAGATGCCCGGCCGTCTGGTCGGCGAGACCCTGGATAAGCAGGGCCGCAAAGCCTACGTATTGACCCTTGCCACCCGGGAGCAGCACATCCGCCGGGAGAGGGCCACTTCGAACATCTGCACGAACCAGGGGCTTTGTGCTCTGGCCGCCACGATCTATCTCACCGCCCTGGGCAAAGAAGGGCTGCGCGAGCAAGCTCTCCTCAACCTGGCGAAAGCTCACTACGCAAAGGCATCTCTGAGCCGGCTGCCGGGCTGGGCAGTGGCCTTCAGCGGCCCAACGTTTAACGAATTCGTGCTCAAGGTTCCTACGGATCCCCAGGTGATCCTGCGCCGCCTCTTCGCACAGAACATTGTAGGCGGCCTTGCCCTGCAGCGGTTTTACCCGGAGCTGGACCGCCATCTTCTCCTGTGCGTTACGGAAGAGAACCCACGGACTGAGATCGACCGGCTGGTGTCCGTGCTGGAAAGGAAATGACGATGAACCCGGAGCCCACTCCAAGGACCTGTCCTGCACCCGGAAGCCGGTCACCCGCAAGGCGGGTACCCGGTCGAAGGGGCGAGTCGAGCCCCGGGCTTCAGTTTGACGAACCCCTGATCTTCGAGAGAAGCCGCCCGGGGCGGCGAGCCGCTTCCCTTCCCTCCTGCGACGTTCCCGAGGTTTCTCCGGGCAGCGTGATCCCGTCCCACCTCCTGAGGGACGAGATCCCCGGATTCCCCGAGGTCAGCGAACCCGAAGTGGTCCGCCATTTTACCCGCCTTTCCCAATGGAACTTCGGCATCGACGTGGGATTTTACCCCTTAGGCTCCTGCACCATGAAGTACAACCCCCGGGTCAACGAGGAAGCGGCCCGGCTTCCTGGTTTTGCCCAGGCCCACCCCTACTTGCCCGACGAGCTTTGCCAGGGGGCTTTGCAGCTCCTCTACGAGATCGAGCAGTATTTATGCGAGATCAGCGGCATGGCTCGGGTCATCCTGCAGCCCGCCGCCGGGGCTCACGGCGAGCTCACCGGGATGATGCTGATCCGGGCCTGCCTGGAAGATCGGGGGGAGCGGCGACGCAAGGTTCTCATCCCCGATTCCGCCCACGGCACGAACCCCGCCAGCTCCGCCCTGTGCGGCTTTGATGTGGTCCAGATCGCCTCCAACCGGCAGGGCTGCCTGGACCCGGAGGCCGTCGCCCGGGCCATGACACCCGAGGTAGCTGCTCTCATGCTCACGAACCCGAACACGCTGGGCATTTTCGAGGAAAACATCCTGGAGATCGCGGAGATCATCCACCGGCAGGGGGGGCTTCTGTACTGCGACGGCGCCAACATGAATGCCCTGGTAGGGATTTCCCGGCCGGCGGATATGGGTTTCGATGTGATCCAGTTCAATCTGCACAAGACGTTCTCAACCCCCCACGGGGGCGGGGGCCCCGGTGCCGGCCCCGTGGGAATTGGGCAGGCGCTGACCCCATACATGCCGGTCCCCACGATTGAACGGGAGGGCGGCTTCTTCCGCCGCAACTACGATGTTCCCAAGACCATCGGCAAACTCCACGCCTTTTACGGCAACTTCGGAGTGCTCGTGCGCGCCTATGCCTACATACGAACGCTGGGTCCGGAAGGTTTGAAGAGGGCCACGGAGGTAGCTGTCCTCAACGCGAACTACCTGATGCAGGAACTGAAGGGGACCTACGATCTCCCCTACGATCGCCTCTGCAAGCACGAGTGCGTGTTCTCGGACAAGAACCAGGCACGCCACGACGTCCATGCTCTGGAGATCGCCAAGCGTCTCATCGACTACGGCTTCCACCCCCCCACGATGTACTTCCCCTTGATCGTCAAGGGAGCCCTGATGATCGAGCCCACGGAAACCGAAAGCAAGGAGACTCTGGACCGCTTCATCGAAGCGATGAAAGCCATTGCACGGGAAGCCGAGGAGTCTCCCGAACTCGTGCGCCAGGCCCCTCACACGACGAGGGTTTCAAAGCCCGATGAGACCCAGGCCGCACGCCATCCCGTCCTGCGCTGGAAGCCGGGTACCCGGAACCCGGGTGCTCCTTGATGAACCCGACCACCTGGCGCCTCCTGCTCACCGACCTCCAGGAGCCCGCCCTCAACATGGCCATTGATGAAGCACTTCTGATGGCCTGCGAGCGGGAGGGCTCCGCACCCGTGCTCCGCCTCTACACCTGGAATCCTCCGGCCCTGACGCTGGGCCGATTCCAGAAGGTCAGGGAAGAAATTGATCTGGAAGCCTGCCGCCGGCGAGGCATCTCCATCGTGCGCCGGCCCACGGGGGGCAAGGCAATCCTGCACGACCGCGACTTGACCTACAGTGTAATTGGACCCACTTCGATGGTCCCGTGGGGGGGCGACATCCTGGAAACCTACCGTACCTTGAGCGGGGCCCTCGTTACGGGACTCCGCTTGCTCGGCATCACGGCCGAACTCCTGCCGCTGCGAAAGCGCGCTCCGCGCCGGTCTCCCTTTCGAGGAGCATGCGCCCTTTTCCCAGCCTCCTACGAAGTCGCAGTGGGCGGGAAAAAGCTGGTGGGAAGCGCCCAAAAGCGTCTGCGCAGGAGTTTCCTCCAGCACGGATCCATCCCTCTTTTCTCCGACGTGGAGGCAAACCGGGAGATTTTTCGCAGCCCGCAGGAGAACGGTGCCCAAGGGCAGGATCTGTGGCGGGAAAAGGCCACGACAATTTCCGAACAGGTTCCTATCCCCCCATCCTACGCGCAGATTGCGGAAGCCATTGTCAGGGGATTTCGGGAATTCTTGGGAGTTGATCTCCCGCCAGCGGAACTCTCTTCCGAGGAACTCTCTCAAGCTCAGGAGCTGGTGCGTCTCAAATACGCCCGGCCGGAATGGAACCTGCAGGGCCTGGAAAGCATTCAGCGGTCAGCACTAAGCCATCAGCTTAATACCGGGAGGATAGAGAGAAAATCTTGAATTCTCCAAGCTGACAGCTGATCGCTGAACGCTGAAAGCTTGTTTTAAAAAGAGATTGCGGTTTCCCCACCTGTGTGGTACATTTTTTGTAAGTCCTTATATATACTTGATTTAACCTGATCCCTTAGAATCGGCAGGAAAGGTCACCCATGAAGCGACACAGGCGGATATTCTCAGCGGGACTTCCCCTTTGTCTGCTCCTGTTCCTGCTTCCGGTTGCGGGTCATGGCTCCCCGGCCCGGGAGATTGGCGTCCTCAAGTTCGACGGGGTCATCAACCCGGTCGCCGCGGAATTTATGATCAACGGAATCCAGAACGCGGTCCGCTCCGACTCCGAGGCCCTGATCATCCAGATGGACACGCCGGGCGGTCTGGATACCTCTATGCGCGCCATCATCAAGGAGATCCTCAACTCGCCCGTCCCGATCGTGGTCTTTGTGGCTCCCAGCGGTTCTCGGGCCGCTTCGGCCGGCGCCTTCATCACCATCGCCGCCCACGTGGCCGCCATGGCCCGGGGTTCCAACATCGGCGCCGCCCACCCGGTGGCTATGGGGGGGCAGAAGATGGACGAGACTATGAGCAAGAAGGTGGAAAACGACGCCGCAGCCTACATGCGCTCCCTGGCCGAGAAGAGGGGACGCAACGTGAAGTGGGCCGAGGAAGCCGTGCGCAAGAGCGTCTCCATCTCGGAGACCGAAGCCCTGAAGCTCAAGGTGATCGACGTCGTCGCCGAGGACATGGACGATCTCCTGGCCCGGCTTGACGGCTGGAAGACTACAACCGCCAGCGGAGAGAAAGTGATCCATACCAAGGGCCTGAAGGTCGCGGAAGTGAGAATGTCGGTTCGCCAGAAAATCCTTGCCCTGCTCTCCGACCCGAACATCGCCTACATGTTGCTGCTGCTCGGGATGTACGGAATCTTTTTCGAACTGACCAGCCCGGGGGCCATCTTTCCGGGGGTCATCGGCGGGATCTCCATCATCTTGGCGCTCTATGCCCTGCAGGCGTTGCCGGTCAATTACGCGGGCCTCCTCTTGATCCTTCTGGCCCTGGGGCTTTTCATTGCGGAGATCAAGGTCACGAGCCACGGCCTGCTGACCATGGGGGGGATCGTCTCCATGGTCTTCGGCTCCCTCATGCTGATCAACAGCGATGCTCCGTTCCTGCGGATCTCTCTCAGCATCATCATCCCTGCCGCCCTTTTGACAGCCGCCTTTTTTACCTTCCTTCTCACCCTGGCCCTGAAGGCTCAGCGCCGGGTCGCCGTCAGCGGAGCTGAGGGGCTGATCAACCTGATCGGCACCGCGCAAGGGCCCATCCAGCCCACAGGAAAGGTGTTCGTGCACGGGGAACTCTGGGACGCGCGCTCCAGCGAACCCATCCAACCCGGCCAGAAGGTGAGGGTCGTTAAAATGGAAGGCCTCAGACTAACGGTCGAAAAGGTGAAGGAGGACTCCTGATGTTTGAACTACTCTTTAGCGGTCCCGTCCTGATCATCATCCTGGCCATGCTGGTCATGAGCGCCATCAAGGTTCTGAGGGAGTACGAGCGCGGCGTCATCTTTCGCCTGGGCCGCTTCCTGAAATCCAAGGGGCCGGGCCTGATCATCGTGTGGCCCGTCATCGACCGCATGGTGAAGATCAGCTTGAGGCTGATCGCCCTGGATGTGCCCCCTCAGGACGTCATCACCCGGGATAACGTGTCGGTGAAGGTAAGCGCGGTTATCTATTTCCGGGTTGTGATTCCAGACAAGGCGGTCATCCAAGTGGAGGATTACCTCTACGCCACCTCCCAACTGGCTCAGACCACCTTGCGAAGCGTCCTCGGGCAGGCGGAGCTGGATGACCTTCTTGCAGAACGAGAAAAGATCAACGCCCACCTCCAGGAGATCCTAGATAAGCATACGGACCCCTGGGGGATCAAAATTTCCAATGTGGAAGTCAAGCACGTGGACCTGCCGCAGGAAATGCAGCGCGCCATCGCCAAGCAGGCGGAAGCTGAAAGGGAGAGGCGGGCCAAGGTGATTCACGCGGAAGGGGAATTCCAGGCCTCCCAGAAGCTGGCTGAGGCTGCGGAAATCATCGGGAGGCAACCAGCCGCCATCCAATTGCGCTTTCTGCAAACCCTAACGGAAGTGGCCACGGAGAATAACTCGACCGTCATCTTCCCGATTCCCATCGATCTCTTCGACCCCCTCATTGGGGCCATGCGTCGGGTTAGAGATCAGCAACCCTGACCGGAACCGGTTGGACATTCCATGGCCCCCCTCAGGGGGCCGCGTTCCCTCACTTTACCCTGCCGTCCTCCCCGGCCCGGGCTTCCGGGTAGTTCATTCTTTCTTCTAAAGTCCTATAAATAAATACCGATCTGAATCCATGGGCTAAGCCCGCGAGAAGCTCGGGCCTGGATTTAAGCTCACATTGAAGACGGGTCAACCATGAAGCGATTGTTGCCCTTACTCCCATCCAGTTCCGGAGAAAGCCCGGCACTTTCTCCAGAGGACAAGTATGTACCCATCCGGTTGGACAGCGTTCAAAACAATACGGAGCTCGATTTCGACCTTTACCTGGAAAATTCCAAAAACGGGCGCAAGCGCCTCTACCGGAGCCGGGACCTGGTCTTCCAGGACAAACACAGGGAACGTCTTCTGGAAAACAACGTCAGCGTCCTGTTCATTTCCCGGGATGACGTCGACAAGTACTACGCTTACGTGGAATCCCATCTCGGAACACTGGTGTCGAACCCGGACGTTGTGCCGAAAGAGAAAGCCTCGATCCTTTACGAAACTTCCATTCACAGGATCCATCAAATCCTGGAAGATCCGGAACGTCCCGAAAACATCGACCGCTCACTTGTACTGGTGGATCACACCATCTACTTCCTCATCAACGAGGAGCGAGCCCTCGAGTCTCTTCTCGAAACCATGTCTTTCGATTATTCCACCTACACTCATTCCATGAACGTTTGCGCGTTGTCCGTTCTCCTGGCTCAGAGGCACGGAATCGACGACCAGGAAACCTTAAAAGTCCTCGGGATCGGCGGTCTCCTCCACGACGTCGGCAAGAGCAAGATCAACCCCGACGTATTATTCAAGAAGGGTCCCCTCAACAATGACGAGTGGAAGTTAATCAAGGAACACCCGGCGATCGGCTATGATTTGCTGAAAGCCCACGAGCTGATCCCCAAGCGCTCCTTGTCCCCGGTCCGCCATCACCACGAGCGGTCCGACGGGTCGGGCTATCCGGACGGCCTCCCGGAAGAGTCGATCGACATTCTGGCGAGCATTGTCCGGGTCTCGGACATCTTTGACGCTATTACCACCAACCGCTGTTACAAGAAGGCGGCCCCAGCCTTTGAGGCTCTCAACATCATGAAGGACGAAATGAAGAGCAAACGGGATAAGGAGATCTTCCAGGATTTCATCATGCTCCTGGGTCCCAAGCGGAGCAAAGAGATGCTCCTCTCCCATTGAGGGAAAGGCAATGCTGAAGCCGACCGAGTTAGAACTACGCATCGGAAAGCTGGACGGGATCCCGGCCCTGCCGGCCAACGTGGAGAAGCTGATCACCTTGGCCCTGGACGAGGAAGCCTCCACCGCCAAAATCGCCGAGTTGATCTCCCGAGATCCGGCCCTGTCGGCCAAGCTTCTCAAAACCGTGAACTCTCCCTACTACGGTTTCCCGCAGCGCATCAGTACCGTAACCCAGGCAGCGGTGATCCTGGGGCTCTTCGCCGTGCGGAACATTGCCTTGAGTATCTCCGTCCTCGACCGCTTCCAGACCCGCAAGAAGCTCAAAAGCTACCTGCCGAAGTTTATGGAACATTCTATGACCTGCGGAGTTGCAGCCCGCCTTCTGTCCCAGGAAATGAATTATCCGTTTCCCGAGGAGGCCTTCATGGCCGGGCTTCTCCACGACATCGGAATCCTCGCCCTCTTCGAATGCGCTCCCGATCGCTACACGAAGGTGCTGCACGCCGTGGCGGAACAGCAGATTCCCTTGACGGAAGCCGAACTGTCCGTGCTGGGGATGCATCATGCCCGGGCGGGAGAGCGCCTGTCGCGGGGTTGGGGGCTCCCCAATCCTCTGGAGGTGGCGATCCGCAACCACCATAACCCCGATCTGCAGTGGAAGCAAGGAGACCCGGAGTCGACGTTCAACGCCTTGACCCGGCTAGCTGATCTGGCGGCCTATGCCCTCTCCGACAGCAAAGACGGAAGAGCAGTCCATGACTTTTGCGGCGAGACCCCCCGCCTTCTCGGTCAAAACAAGGAAGAAGCCATCAAGCTCCTGGAGAC
>JACPSX010000038.1 GCA_016193065.1 Candidatus Tectimicrobiota bacterium
TGAAAAATCGGTGCCAACAAGACGGGCTTCTTGAACAATGGATTGAAACGACCTTGCAGGTCGTCTCAATCCTTATAGGTTAGCCCCGTTCGCGGTTGAGCAACGTTGATAGCGCCTTGGTCAGTTCGGCCTCGTCCTTCAATGCTTGGGCGAGGCGCTCCGAGAGTTCGGAAAGTACGATACGGACGCTACTGGCGAGTTCGAGACACTCCTCATCGGATCTGTCGTGAACCCCTTCACTCAAGGCACTATGCAACAGCGCAAGGGGGTTGTGCCCATTGATGAGGAGGCTCTGCGGGATAGCGGTCTTGACCATCGCGAGGGCCTTCGAAAACTGAGTCTCCGATACTGCCGCGTTGAGTTCCGAAATGGCGGTAGCGTCAGCGCCAAGTCTTTCAGCGACTTTGATCACTTCGCCGATGATCCGATTCTTCTGGTTCTCGACAACACGTCGGTAGTAAATGAACGCGCCGACCCCAAGGCCCTGGTTCTCACAGCGTCGACCCTTCAGGAACTCATCCCGGTCAGGTCCGATGAGCTTGATCAGTCTGGCGGGAGTAGGCGGCCCGAAGGTCGGTAGTTCACCGAACTTGTACCCCGATCCAGCCGCCTGCTGTCGCGCGTTCACCTTCGCAGCCAGCGAGAAGGTCTTCTGATTCTGTTGACAGTTCGAACAGCGGTAGGTCAGGTAAAAGAAGCTGTAGTCGGTCAGAAGTCTAGGAGCATCGTCCCCCACGAAGCGAAAGAAGCGCGGGCCATTGCAGGACTCGTTCGTGCAGTGAAGCTGAAGCTCAGGCGTTCGGATCTGGTCCACCTTCGTCCCGTAAAGACTGCTGTACCCCGCTTCGGCGAGATCCGGAACGCCGATGATCTGATTCGGCGGCGTGGACTCCAGAAACTCGGCAAGGGGAAGGTGTATCGGCTCTCGCTTTACTGTGTTCGCGTCGTCGGCAGTAGGTGGCACCATAAGGCCCTCGTTCTAGGGGCTATTGAGTATACCGATCAGCATAGCACGGTTGCCGAAACGTCCCGCAACAGCCACGATTCTCTTGCCTTTCCAAGGAGTTATCAAGAGATCTTCCACTTCCCCAACGGACGTGAAACACTGCCGTCATGGACGGCATAATCCACTTATGGCTGCCGCAGGTTCGCCAACCCCGTCAATCCGTCTGCCGGACTACGAACCCCTCTCCCTCCTCGATTCAAGACATGAGTGTAAATCGTCGTGGTCACGTCCCGATGACCCGACGAAAAGGGCGAGGAGGGGACGTTGTTTCCGGGTGGACTTAACGATATCGCTCAAGACCCGGCAGATCATCGGATCGAGCCGCCCGGACAACCGCGGAGGTTGTCACCCCCAGAAATCAAGGAACTTGTGCTCCAGGATTCTCCATCTTGCCGATGGCGAGTTGGCAAAACAGCCTCCTTCTCCGAAAAAGAGGCTGGGTCCCGGGGGCATCCAATCTCGACTGTCTGGTCATGCCCTCTCATTCCCCCAAGGTGGTGAACCTGTCAAGTTCATGCAGAAACAACGTCCCCTATCGCGCGCCGACAATTCAATTCCTTCCCCCCGGGTACCCCGGGTGCCCTCTGGGCGTGCGGGGAAGGGCAGCCTGCCTGCCGCCTGCCTGTGCGTCACACGCAGACAGGCGCTTGCGGCGCAGGCAGGGATGGGGGTGTTCTTCCAAATCAGAGCGGAATCACTTCCGGAAGCGATATCGTCGCGGAAACGAAGATCTTTTCGTCAACGGAGTTTTCTGCCCCTTGACGACAGGGCGATCAGAGGGGTTAGAGCCTGCCCAGCCAATACTCAGGCCGGCGTCGTTGGTGTGCCACAGCCAGAACTTGAACAACCTCGCCGACCTCTCGGTACAAGATAGTGTATGGAAAGCGTTGCAGTGTGGCTCGCCGAATGTCCGGGCGCCGCTCTACTGGGTAACGATGCGGGGCCTGGCACACGTTCTCCATGGCAGACTCAAACTCAGCCAAATAGGAAGCACCAAGACCTGGTTGCCTCGACTCGTAGTAGGCGACGGATTCGAGATGCTCTGCCTCCGCCGCTGTGTGAAACTCGTAGTTCACCGGAGGAGCGCCCGAGCCTTACGCCTGACTTCTTCGGCCGGGATCGGCTGCACCTCGCCTCGATCAATCTCCCGCGCGCGCCGCTCCGCTTCGATGAGCCATGATTCTCTAATTTGTTCCTCCGAAAGCGACTCAAGGCTCAAGAGAAGCTTCTGTGCAAGCTTGGCACGGTCTTCCGGCGACAGGTTAAGCGCTTCCTGTTCAATTGCCGTCAAATCCATAACTCCACCTCACTCCCAATCTCTTCGATCTCTAACGTATAGCTTCTTATCCCTAATGCCGAAGCGGAAGAAAAGCTAAGGTCACGCCCCCGAGGGCATTGGGAATAAAGCGTGCTGGACAAAACCGCTGAGCGAAAATCTACCGCTTCCCATGGGGATTGTAAAGCGCAAAGGTGACGGAGGTGGGAGCAAAGAGAAGGGTACGGATGCGGGTTTTGAGAGGGATTGGGTCCGAGCCGATCCCTTCCAGGATTGTGCGGTACGACCCCAGACGGGACGAGGGGGACGTTGTTGCCGGGTGGACTTAACGATATCGCTCAAGACCCGGAAGATCGTCGGATCAAGCCGCCCAGACAACCGCGGAGGTCGTCCCCCCCGGAAACCTAGCAACCTGGGCGCCAGGATACCCCATCCTGCCTATGGCGAGACCTCCTTCTCCGAAAAAGAGGCAGGGTCCCGGGGGCATCCAATCTCGACTGTCTGGGCATGCCCTCTCATCTTCCCCAAGAAGTGAACCTGTCAAGTTCATTCAGAAACAACGTCCCCTCGCGCTGCAAGCATCAAAAAGCAATTATGCAGGCCTGATCCTTCATTCCTTATAGGTTATCTGCTATCGCGGACTTTCATCGCTCTATAGAAACTTAAGGTAATCTATGTATCTAACTTTATAGCCATAGGCTTCAATGCCGTCTTCCAATATATGCAAGAATGCGGCAAAATCTTCCGCTTCTCCGACCGAAAAGGCGGGATGCCTATAACGTCGCCTATCTTCATTAAGAGGCTTCTGCAAACATCTGCTTCTGAAAAGAGCACCTGATCTATTTCTCCCCAGTACCAGGCCAACGTCTTGATCAAAAAATTCCAGCATCGCATTCTGTAACAGTTTCTCTCCTTCTCCCGTGGTGATACTGACCCCTGAATCAAGAAGCAGAACAACATCCACGACAAAAGGAACAACTCTGTTGAGAGCCGAAGCCAAAAAGTTTCCTTTGGAGACATACCTGACGCTGTGGGGAGATGATTCGAGGAATAAAATACCATTGTCTCTGCAATACTGCATTATTTTCTCCTTGTGGGGGTGTGCGGAATAACATACACACCAAGTGCTGATTCTTTTGGCAGTAAGATCGCCAATTAACTGTGAATCTCGTGAGTGATGTAAGCCGTGGTGCTCTGCGATGTTCTTGGCTATTATGGTACGTACCAGCGCACAACTTGCAAGAGTGAGACAAGCAGAATCGTGGCTTTCCGACTGAACTAAAACTACGGAGCTTAAGAAAGGGAGCATCAATTGTGAGATGCGCTCCTTCGTGTACGGCGGGTTGTCGTCATAGATGATCTCCTTTTGTTCCCTTCTTAGGAAGTCGAACAACCCCATGATCTGAATCTCCATGCGGAAGAGCTGCAATGGCAGATAACGGCGCGGCGCGCCAGAGCAGCCAGTTGTTCGTAGGTTCCTATCCTCAGAACTCTATGCGGTCGCCCGGACGCTTATCTGTTGCGAGCCCCGTTCTATTCACCGCGACTACCTGACGACAGGAACCAAGTCTATCTTGTTGCCTGGTATTTCGCCGTCAGGCCAACTAATGACGACCAGTTCGTAGTGGTGGTAGTCTCGGGGTAACGCCCCTTTGTTGACTGTTTCGCTCACCAGGAGTCCGGTAGCTACATCGCGAACAAACGATGAAATGAAGACTACCTTACCGTCCTCATAGCAGTACTCTTCGCCCGAAAAACCCCAAGGACGTTCACTCCACGTCTGAGAAATGACCAGACGGCTGAAATCCTTTGCCAACTGTGATGACACTGTGCCTTTGGGTTTTCCGCCGCTCAGGGCCACCAGTTTAATGTTCTTCGTTTCCGCAACCCTTTTGCCTGTTGTCAGGTCGTAAGTCTCGACGCGGGGAATCCCCAAACGAAGATCGGCGTCTTCATTCTGGAAGATGTACCGTGTTTCCCACCGTTGGTCCAAGGTGGCCTTCCGAATCTGAGCCCCTTGCCCCGTGAAGCGGAAGCGGGCCACGATGGAGCACCGCCGGCTTCCTTCGCATGGGAGGTCAAACGTAACCCTTAATCTTCGCTCCCGATCTTCGTCAAACAATTCCGCCCCGTGAGCTACGGCGAAAGGTTCCCCGTTCTCGACAGTCCTGAATTTGGCCTCCGAGGCGATGTCATGCCCAACGTCTCCACCATACGAATATGTTACCGAGATGGTGGGTGCAGAAGCGATAGAACTTCCCGGTGTCCTGGCAACTGCATGACCGCTTGTCTTCTTGTGATCACCAGAAGCCGTCTTTGTATCCTCGGTGCAACCAGCAACGACAAGAACTGCGAATAGGAGGGCGCATGCCAGCCTTCTCAGCAGGGCTTTCATCATTATCCTCCTTCCTGCGAACTATTGAGTATGCTGGTCAGCATAGCACGGTTGCCAAAACTTCCCACAACAGCCCCGCTTCTCTTGCCCTTCCAGGGAGTTGAGAAAACACATCCCGCCTGAGCGCACTTCATGAGAAACAATCTCTGCGATCCATCCCCGACTTTCTGGTGGAGCAAGAGTTTAACCCGAAGAGGAGCTGGTAGTTGTCGGTGGGCCAATTTTAACCCCTTCCGGTCTGGGGGCACAAGGGGATTTTTCAGCGTCCGGAACGATTCCAAAGCCCTCGGGGGGGGCGGGAGGTCTTCCGTTCATCCTTCGACACACTCAGGACGAACGGAGGAAGTCTTGAAATTGCTGAGGATTTACCGCTTGTGGTTCGACAGGCTCACCACGAACGGAAAAGGTCCGATGGAGGAAAGGCCCCCTGAATGTAGGGAGGACTTTCAAGTTGCTCCTCATCAGGTCAGGGAACAAACATTTCCTGCAGAACCGCCAGTACTGAAGCCACCGCGCTGGGTGCTAAGCGTCCCAATGGTCTCACCAATCGCTCGGTGTCAACCGTGCGTAACTGGTCGACTGCAACGAATCCCGCCCGCCCCTGAAAGCGGCATCGAACGCGCCATGGATAGGCACGTCCTCCCGTTGTCATAGGGGCGACAATTACTGTGCGAAGATGATGATTCAATTCGTCAGGAGAAACCACGAGGCAGGGACGCGTCTTGCGAATTTCGCTGCCGCGCGTGGGATCGAGCTGGACCAGGTAAACCTCGCCGCGAAACGGGGTGTCCCGCTCTATCGCCACTCCCATTCCTCTTCGTCAAACCGCGTCGTTGTCGGCGGGTCAAGAAGCCGGTCGTCGCCCTGCTTCCGCATCCGCCGGGCTGCAGCCGCCCAACCTGCCCGAGGTCGGGCCGCTCTGCGTATCACAATGCGCCCAGGCTCGGCTTGCAGTTCGACTTCGTCCGGGAGCTGAGATTCCTCCAACAGCACCTTGGGGAGGCGTATACCGCGTGAATTACCGATCCGCACAATGCGAGTCTTCATCAGACACCTCAGTCAACGTGCTTATATTGTAATCACGCAGCAAACCGGTTGGCAAGAGCATTCATGAGGGGGTATTTCCCGCTGCGTACGGGGGATTGGTCTTGCCGTCTCAATGATTGGCGGGGCGGGCGGACACGAACCACTCCTTGCCCTGACGCCCGGGGGCCGAGTTCGATGGCTCGTACGCCGTGAGGAACGAAAAGAAAGGGCCGAAGAGGCGCTCGATTTCGTCGCGCCGGACCGGGAAAGGTGGGCCGCCCGTGCCATCCCGCACCGGCCAGAAGTTTGCCAGAAAGTAACCTCCGGGTTTCAGGATCTGGAGAACCATCTGGACATACTCGGGGCGCCTCTTGGGATAGCCCAGCCGGGAGAAGAGTCAGGGGGGGCGGATCTTTTTTCAAGTGAGCGACCAGTGGAGGTGTACCCGCACCCAGCTCCTAGTGGTCCTTATTGCTGTTGTAGAGAGTTTCCCAGAACTACGGGTCACTCACAGAAGATCCGGGAGGGTGAGCAACTGTCTATTCACGGTGCGTTCCTACGTACAGACGCCGAAATGTCTTTTACTTCTTGCCCGACCGCCCCTCACCCTTCCCCTCTCCGCACCCAAAGGGTACCCGGGGAGAGGGATGGGGAAAGGAAAGGCGGTGCTGTGGTCCACCGAGGTGCGCAGAACCGGCAGAGAAAAGAGGATGGACAGTCGCGTTGGGGGGAGAGTCAGACATGACTCACGATCCTGCCTAAGCTGCCGACAATCGCACGACGCGCAATTTCTTCCGGCGCCGCTCCGCCCGCCACAGATCATACTGCACCTGCTGGTTGAGCCAGCTTTCCGCCGTCGTATTGAAGGCAATCGACAGGCGAACGGCCATCTCAGGGCTGATCCCAGCGCGGCCGTTCAGGATGCCGGACAGGGTCTTGCGGCTCACGCCCAAGGCCTTTGCGGCGGCGGTCACACTCAAACCCAACGGCTCCAGACACAACTTTCGGAGCACTTCACCAGGGTGGGGAGGATTGTGCATCAACATGCTCTCACCTCAATGATAGTCCTCGTAATCTACTTCCTCGGCATTTTTTCCCCCAGAGGAAAATTATCTCTGGGAGCGATGTTGTCGCTGCGACGAGGAGTTTTTCGGCGTGGACGGCTTTGGACTAGGGCATCAACTGCACCAGTCGGTCACGGACCGAATCGCGAAACAACACTTCGATCTCAGCGATGTCGTCGTGCAACACATCCACGATTAGAAATCCTTCTTCCGGGTGAAGTGCAATCGTGCGGTGCCCTTTACCCCAAGGCCCTTTCGGATGCGGCAACGCGTACATTGTGGCGCAAAAATCGTCTCCGCACCGACAGCGGTCAACCACGTTCAAGCTGCTCACTCTTTGCGCCAAGGCAATCTCGCCCTGGGCGTCGAGAAGTCGCGCCAGTTCAGCAGCCAACTCTGGAAACTGTTCTGCCAAACTGAACTTCATGCTTAGGCACCTTTTCTAAGTCGTGAGTCGTTGTCCTAGGCTCCAGGTGAGCCGCGAGAGCTTTGCGAGCGGAGCTCAGCCGCCGCCTTTGTTAGCCGGTCTCGGGACTCCGTACCTTCTTTATTGCCGCCAGGATCTCATCAAGCGTCAGATCCTTGAACACGTCTTCGCGTTCCTCCGTGTAGTCTCCGTAACCTGTCGTGAACTGGTTCAGAAACCGCACGGTGTCTACTATGCCCATCTCCTTAGAGAGCAGGTCAATCGCGTGTCGCGTAATCTCACTCAAGGGTTTTGCCTGGACATTCACTGCGTCACCTCCGCAATCAGCTCAAGCGGGGACACCACTTTGGTCTGTCCCGTATCCACCGCTTTGGCTCGTTTCAGAAATTGATCGTCGCATGTACAGAAGTAATCGGCCTTTGCTGCCACCGCCGAGGCCAGATGGAGCGCATCAACGGGTTTGATCCCTTCCGGTTGTAGTGCTCGTGCGCGTTCTTCCACTTGGTTGTCGATGGGAATGAACACTGTCGCTTTGCTTAATACTTTGAGGGCATACTCTTTTCGTACTGGATGCGGGTTGCGCTCGAGCTCGAATACAAGCGTATCGGAGGCCATCAACTCCACTTGCCCGGCTTCACAGAGCGCCAGGACCCCCAAAATAGCTTCCGCTTCTACTGCAATCCGAGGCTTCGTCTTGGTGTCAAGTGGGCGCTGAATGCTGCACATGTCGAGGTAAATCTTCATAATAAGAGTCTACCTTTTGACTTCTTGGGTAGCGATGTACCGCGAAGAACGGCTATTGAGTCTACTGCGTCTATTCCTGCTGTATATCTCGCAGAGTTCTCCCTTGCGAGAAAAAGCCAATTCCATTGCAATATCGATTACTTACCTTGGATTTGTCAAGCATCTTCTCATCCCCCCACACTGCCGATCTTGCAGTCTATCCGGGTATCAAGCCGCAGTGTATCCCCGGGCGAACCCCAAGCCCCTCACAGCCGATCGGCGGGGCCGGCGGACACGAACCACTCCTTGCCTTGGCGCCCGGGGGCGAGTTCGATGGCTCGTACGCCGTGAGGAACGAGAAGAAGGGGCCGAAGAGACGCTCGATCTCGTCGCGCCGGACCGGGAAAGGTGGGCCGCCCGTGCCATCCCGCACCGGCCAGAAGTTGGCCAGAAAGTGTCCTCCGGGTTTCAGGATCTGGAGAACCATCTGGACGTAATCAGGGCGCCTCTTCGGATCGATCGCGCAAAAGCAGGTGTATTCCCAGATCACGTCGAAGAAAGCAGGATAAATCTCCGGCAACTCGAAAATATCCCGGCATTCGAAGCGGAGGCGCCCGTCCCGATCCCCGCCGATCTTCTTGGCCTCGTTGATCGCGGTCTCGGAGAAGTCAAATCCCCAGACCTCATAACCCAGCCGGGAGAAGAGCCGGGCGTCGTGGCCGCGCCCGCACCCGAGAACGGCAACCTTGCCTTTCGAGGGTGGATCTTTTCTTAGGTGAGCGACCAGTGGGGGTGCGGCGGCACCCAGCTCCCAGTGGTCCGCATCGCTGTGGTAGAGGGTTTCTCAAAATCGCTGATCGCTAACGGATAATTCTGAGAGTGAAGGATTGTTCGGATTCACAGTGTGATCCCCGCTTCTCTTTTCCGGCGCTTCCGGGCCAGTTGGGCGGCGACTTTGATGGCCTCGATCATGCTCTTGGGGCTGGCAACTCCTTGCCAGGCAATGTCGAAGGCGGTGCCGTGGTCCACCGAGGTGCGCAGTACGGGCAAGCCCAGGGTTACCGAGACGCTCCCCTCAAAGTCGTAGGTCTTGGCCGCAATGTGTCCCTGATCGTGGTAGAGGGAGAGCACGCAATCGTATTTGCCCGCCAGCGCCAGATGGAAGACCGAATCGGCCGCCACCGGGCCATCCACTGCAACCCCGCGACGCCGGGCATCCTTGATCGCGGGTCCGATTTTTTCGATTTCCTCCCGCCCCAGAAGTCCTCCATCTCCTGCGTGGGGATTGAGGGCGGCAACTGCGATGCGCGGACGGGGCGTGCCGAGTGCTCTCATCTCTTCACGGATGCGGAGCAGGGTAGTGAGTACATTCTTGTATGTGACTTCTCTCAAGGCGGCGCGCAGTGACAAATGACGCGTGAGGAAGAAAATCTTGAGCCTGCCGCACACGAACAGCGTGAGCGGCTCGCCGCCGCCGGAAAGCTCCGCCAGAAGTTCCGTGTGCCCGATCCCGCGGGCGCCGGCCCGGTGAATCGCCTCCTTGTGGATGGGCGCGGTGGCAATGGCGTCCACGATGCCCGCGCGAGCCAGTTCGAAGGCCTTTTCCAGGTAAAGGAGGGATGCCTTGCCCGCGGCGGCCGATATCTTCCCCGGCACCAGCTTGCGGGTTCCGA
Organism: Candidatus Tectimicrobiota bacterium; assembly: GCA_016193065.1. Classification (GTDB taxonomy): domain Bacteria; phylum JACPSX01; class JACPSX01; order JACPSX01; family JACPSX01; genus JACPSX01. The sequence goes on from JACPSX010000038.1 coordinate 9,591, forward strand.
GCCCCGCAACTTCAAAAACCGTCACGGTGTTTGGTCCAGTTTTCAGCGTCTCCAATGTGCGCACGCTTTTCAGATTTGCCTTGATTCCCACGGCCCGGGCGCACTCTTTCAGAATTTTGGTTTCTCCGATGATGATCGGATGACACACCCGGTGGAGACTGCGGGAGGCAAGAGCCTTGAGCGTGATTTCAGGACCGATGCCAGCCGGGTCTCCCGGGGTGACGGCAATGACCGGCTTTCTCTTCATGGTTTGTCGTTTACACCGACCTTCTCTCTGTTGGGAATTCTTCGCTACAGAATGATTGGCGTCTATTATAGATGATCCGGGAAAAATTGCATTGACTTCCCGGGGTTAAATTCTTTGTGCGGAGCAAAAAAAGGGGGCGTTTTTCCCTGATGATCCGCACAGGCGTGTTTAGCCGGTTCATTTCCGCAGGAGGATGATCTAGATGGAGACTGGGAGGCTGATGGGTATGGCCCGTTCACTTCTCCACGGGCGCAGGCGAGATTGTCTTCAGGCTCCAGCGAGAGCGGCAGTGCTATTGCTGGCGGCGTTTCTGCTGGCCCCCGCCTTGCTCGCGGCGGCTCCTGCCGGCACGGGCCTGCAGGCCGTCAGCGACGGGGCCAGGAAAGAAGGGACGCTCAAGCTCTACGCGCCTTCCACGCTGGGCCCCAGAGGAGCCCACCTCCTTCAGGAAGGAGTAAAGAAAAAATACGGGGTGGATCTGAACATCGCTTACACCTCCTCGGGCTCCATGACCCGGGACGTGGCGAAGGTGGTCACCGAGCTGGCCGCCGGCGCCCGCCCCACCTGGGACATAATGCTGGTTACGGACGCCCACTACATTACTCTCGTGGAAAATGATTTTTTGGAGCGTGCCGATTACGGAGCGCTGGGCATCGATCCCAAGGCCATTGTCTATGACGGCGCCGCCGTGGCTTATGCCACCCAGTTCGTGGCTCCGGCCTACAACACGCAGCTCATCAAGCCGGCGGACGTTCCCAAGAAATGGGAAGATCTGCTGGATCCGAAATGGAAGGGAAAAATCGGGGTCAGCACGGCCACTCACCACTGGGGCCGGCTCGCCCAGGTCTGGGGGGATGAGAAGACGACCAAGTACGTGCGGGCCCTGGCCGAGCAGAAGATCGTCAGAGCACGGCTCCCTGAAGTCTATACCCGGCTTCAGTTGGGGGAAGTGCTGATTGCCGCGACCATGACGGACAGCCACATCGACGAGGCCAAGGAGAAGGGGGCGCCCATCGGCTTTATTGAAGCGGTTGAACCGATCATTGCCACCCACTACCTGGCGGCGCCTCTCAAGGGAGCGGAGCACAAGAATGCGGCGTTGCTCCTCGTCGCGTTCCTGGTGAGCCCGGAGGGCCAGGCGATCTGGGGCAAGGAGCAGGGTCAGACTTCCATGTTTGCCAAGGGGAGCCCGGCTTATAACTATGTGCAGAAGAAGAACGCCGTCTCGCTGGAGAAGAAATTCGCCTTGGGACGGTTTGAGGATCTCACGAACAAGTACGGGAAGCTTCTGGGCTTCCGGTAAGCAACCGGCTTTGGGAGGGATAGTCATGATGGGGCGGCTAGTTGCATTTTTTGCCTGCGCCGTTTTCGCCGCGGGAGTTCCGGGATTCGTGGAGGACGCGCCTGCGGCAACGGCCGCCAAAGTTTCTCTGCAATCGGTCATCGACGGGGCCAGGAAGGAGGGGGTCCTGGAATTCTACGCCTCCGCGGCCATGGGGCCTGAGGGGGGGCGCGCCATCAAAGACGCGCTCAATGGCAAGTTTAGGCTCAACCTGGATCTCAAGTTCACCGGCTCGGGTTCCATGACCCGGGATGTTGCCAAGGTCGTTACGGAGTTGTCGGCCGGGGCCCCTGCTACCTGGGACATCATGGTGGTCAACGACGCGCACTACGCGACCCTGGTGAATAACGAGGCCCTGGACTCGGTGGATTGGGGGGGGAGTTTCGGAATTGAACCCAAGGCGATCTTTTATAACGGGCTGGCGGTGGCTGTCGCTACGCAGTTCGTGTCCCCGGCCTACAACAATCAACGGGTCAAGCCGGCCGACGCCCCCAAACGGTGGGAGGATCTCCTGGATCCCAAGTGGAAGGGGAAGATCGGTGTTTCCTCGGCAACTCACCACTGGGCCCGCCTGGCCCAGGTCTGGGGGGACGAGAAGACCACCAAGTTTGTGGAAGCGCTCGCCAAGCAAAGCCCCGCGCTGGGACGCGTTCCCGAGGTTTACACCCGCCTGCAGTTGGGGGAAACCTTGGTGGCGGCGACCATGGTGGATGATTACATCGACCAGGCCAAGAAAACCGGGGCTCCCGTGGTGTTCATTGACAATCCCGATCCGATCATTGCCACGCACTTCCTGGCCGCTCCTCTCAAGCGCGCCAAGCACAGAAACGCCGCCATTCTCATAACAGCCTTCCTGGCCAGCCCGGAGGGGCAGGCGGTGTGGGCGAAGATCATGGGGCAGACGTCGATGTACTTCCAGGGAACCCCCGCCTACCAATTTGCCCAGAAGAAAAACGTGGTGCCTCTCGACTACAAGTTCGCCCTGACCCAGTTAGAGGACCTGAGCAGCAAATACGGCAGGCTGATCGGATACCGGTAAAAGAAACTCCTGAAAACAATCCCTTGATCCCGCCCAGGGCTGGATTCATGGGATGGGCTACCGGAAAGAGAAACGCGGTGACGGCAGCGGGCAGCGATGAGCTCTGAACCCTCGGACATCTCCGCGCTCGATTCGCTCCCGGGTGTGCAAAGGCCGGCCAGGGCCTGGGGGCGTGTGCGCCGTCTTACGCTGGGGCAGTTCGTGGTTGGAGCGCTGACCCTGGTCATCGGGTTTGTCGTCTGCGTCCCCGTGGTCACCGTGTTTCTCATGAGCTTCCGAAAGGGGTTGCCGGGTCGGGCGGGTGCCCTGACCCTGGCGAACTATCGGGAAGTTTTCTTTGATCCTTTCACCTACCATGTCCTTCTCAACACGGCCTTCTTCGCCATCTGCACCCTGGCCGTCACCCTCCTGTTTGCGGTCCCCATCGTCTGGCTCCTCTACCGCACGGACCTGCCGTACAGGAGAACCGTCTACTTGCTGATGACCGCGGGGATTCTCATCCCCACCTTTTTGCGCACCATCGGCTGGATCCTGCTGCTGAGTCCCCAGATCGGGCTCGTGAACCAGCTTGCCATGAGACTCCTGGGCCTCCAGGAGCCTCCCTTTAGCCTGTACAACATTCCGGGCATGGCGTTCGTGCAGGGAATTTCCTTTGTCCCCGCGGCCTTCTTCATGCTGTCGGCCGCCTACAGTGCCATGGATCCTGCGCTGGAGGAGGCCGCCTACGCCTCGGGAGTGAGCAAGATCCGGACGTTTTGCAAAATTAATCTGCCCATTACGGTTCCCGCCATTGCCGCGGTCATGGTCTATCTATTGATGACCGCCCTTTCCGTCTTTGAGGCTCCCGCTATCTTGGGGCTGCCCTCCGGGATCTTCGTTCTGAGCTCTCTGATCTATTTTGCCGTTACCCCCCAGGTGGGGCTCCCCAAGTACGGACTGGCCGGAGCGTACGGTCTCATCATGGTGGTCCTGGGACTGGTGGCGAGCTTTCTTTACTTCCGGATTGTCCGGGAAAGCCGCAAGTACGTGGTAGTGACGGGGCGGGGCTACCGCCCCAAGCTCATCGAGCTGGGCCGCTACAAATCCGTGGCCGTGGCCTTCATCCTCGTTTACTTCTTATTTGAGATCTTTCTGCCCTTCGCGGTCTTGATCTGGGCCTCCCTTCTGCCGTACCTGCAGGTCCCCTCCCTGGGGGCGCTGTCCCAGGTGACGCTGACCAACTACCGGAACATTCCAAACTATTCCGGTTTGCGCCCGTTTCTAAACACGCTCACCTTGATCTCCTTCGGGCCGGCCCTGGCCATGGCACTGAGCATCGTGATCTCCTGGATCGTCGTTCGCACCCGCTTCCGCGTGCGGGGCTTCCTGGACGCCTTTGCCTTTCTTCCCCATGCGGTTCCGCACATCCTGTTTGCCGTGGCCCTGGCGTACCTGGCCCTTGTTTACCGCACCGTGATCCCCATCTATGGCAGCATCTTCATCATCATCATCGCCCACGCGATCAGCTACATCAGTTACGGCACTCGGGCCATGAACAGCGCCCTGATCCAGATCCATCCGGAACTGGAGGAGGCGGGCCGGGCCTGTGGCGCCTCCACCGTGCGTGTGGTGGGCCGGATCACGGTTCCTCTGGTCTCGGCGGCGATTTTCAACGGCTGGCTCTGGATCGCCTTGCTCTCCTATCGAGAGGTGACGATGGCGCTGGTTCTCTATTCTCCCGGCAGCGAGGTGGTCTCCACCCTGATCTGGAAAATGTGGGGCTCCGCTTACGTTCCCCAGGTGTCTGCGCTCGGGGTCGTGATGATCCTGATTGTTCTGATTCTGGTGATGGTCCTGCGCTCCGTCTTCCTGCGGGTCCGGGCCGGCACCCATGTTCCCGGTTGATCCCTGTTCACTCCCTCCCTTTCCCTCCCCCCGGGGTACCCCGGGTGCCCTCTGGGCGTGCGGGAGGGATGGGTGGGGGGCGTTTTCGGATTGGAGTTATGACCCTTTTGCTAAACAATGAAGAAATTGCTCAACTGATCTCCATGCGCGAGTGCATCGATGTCCTGCGGGACGGCTACCGCGAGCACGGATTGGGAAGGGTCGCCCACCGCCGGCGCAGCAACATCGTCGTCCCGACCGGGGAGGGGAGAACCTACGTCTTTGCGAACTTTGAGGGCACCGTGATCAAACATGGGTATCATGCCATCCGGCTGCGCTCGGACGTCAACGTGTGGCGCGATAAGGCCGGAGACCGGGCCATCAAGTACGCCTCACGTCCGGGGCTCTACTGCGGCTTGGTGCTTCTCTACAACATCCAGACCGGAGAGCTCGACGGGATCCTGAATGACGGCTATCTCCAGCTCATGCGGGTTTCTGCCACCAGCGCCTTAGCCGCGAGCTATCTCAGTCGTGAGGACTCCCGTGTCCTTGGCATGGTCGGTGCCGGCAGCCAGGCACGCAGCCACGTGGAGGCCATGTGCGCGATCAGGCCGATTGAGAAGGTCAAGGTGTACAGCTTGCGACGGGAGAGGCGGGAGTCCTTCGCCCGGGAGACGGCGGCGAAGCTGGGTGTGGGGGTTACGGCGGTTGGCAGTCCGCAGGCGGCTTTTGAGGAGTGCGACATTGTCTGCACCTGCACGGATTCACCCCGTCCCTTTGTAAAAAGTGAGTGGATTGGAGCCGGGATGCACATGAGCAGCGTGCGGCCCTTCGGCGAAGTAGGCCTCCCCGTCGTCTCCAAGGAGCGAGGCGATGGACCACGGGCGGTGGGCGGCAAAGACGAAAGGGATCTCCCGTCCGGAATGACTCTTGCCGAGTTGTGTGCCGGCCATGGGGCGGGCAGGACCAACCCCTTGCAGAGAACCTATTTTGCCAACAATGAGGGGCATGGCGTCCAATTCTCCGCTGCCGGCGCCTTCGTCCTCAAACGTGCCAGAGAACTCGGGATCGGGCGGGATCTGCCCACGAGGTGGTTCCTGCAGGACATTACGACGTGAGAAGCGGAAGGGAGTATTGGGTCCCATGATCGAGATTCAAGGTGTGCGGAAATCCTACGCCACTGAATACGGGCCGGTGGAAGCCGTGCGGGGGCTGGATCTCCAGGTGCGCAAGGGAGAGTTTTGCGTCCTTCTCGGACCCAGCGGCTGTGGCAAGACGACGACGCTGCGCTGCGTGGCGGGGCTGGAGAGGCCGGACAGCGGCCGCATTGTCATTGGAGATCGGGTCGTCAACAGCAGCGCTTCAGGGGTCTTCGTGCCGGTGGAGAAACGAGATATCGGCATGGTCTTCCAGAGCTATGCGGTGTGGCCCCACATGAGCGTCTTCCGCAATGTGGCCTTTCCTCTGACCGACGGCTGGCGCCGCGTCCCCCGTGCGGAAGTCGTAAAGCGAGTTAGTCGTGCCCTGGAGCGGGTCCACCTGGAAGGTCTGGAAAACCGCCCCTCCACCACGCTCAGCGGGGGCCAGCAGCAGCGCGTGGCCCTGGCCCGGGCCATTGTGACGGAGCCGGGAGTCCTGCTCATGGATGAGCCTCTTTCAAACCTCGATGCCCGGCTGCGGGAGGAGATGCGCGGCGAGATCCGCCGCCTGACTCAGAATCTGGGGATGACCACCCTCTATGTGACTCATGACCAGTCCGAGGCTCTTGAGATGGGGGATATGATCTGCGTCATGAACCAGGGGGAGATTTTGCAGACCGGGACTGCGGAGGAGATCTATCAAAAACCCGCCAGCCGGTTCGTGGCCGAGTTTGTAGGGAAGATGAATTTTATCAAAGGACGCGTGGCAGCGGGCGGTGTGGTGGAGTCGCCCCTGGGCGGGATCCGTTGCCCGGTTCCTCCAGGCCTGCGGGAAGGACAGGAAGTTATCCTGGCCATCCGTCCGGAGCACCTGGAACTCCGCAAGGACGGGGACGGTTTCGGGGGCGAGGGCAATGCCGTCCAGGGTGAGTTGACAGCCTACTGGTACCAGGGCGACACGGCATTCTGGGAAGTTCGCGCGGGAGAGACGAACCTGGTGGCCAAGGTCTCCGCCGACCTCCGCGCCGGGATTGGCGCCAGGGTGAAGCTCGGCCTCCCCGCGGAACGCTTGCGGGTTTTTGCGGATTCCCCCGGATAACCCGCATCAACGACTCTTCTCTTCCCTCAGGTGCCGCGCGCCATGGAGTGTTGCCAGGTTTTGGCAATCGCGTTCCGCAGTGCCTGACGGACCTCGACGGGACCCCGGCTCGGCTTGAAACCCAGGCGTTCACGGATCCGCCGGTCGTCCAGTTTCCACTGGTCGGCCAGGAAGGCTGCACCTGTCCAGTCCGGCGGGGGAACAACCATCACCCCCGCGGAGGACCCCGTCACTTCGGTCGCCATGCGGGCGATCTCCTCCCACGTCACGTACGCGCTGGCCAGATTGAAGATCTCCCCGAAGCCGGCGGGATTGAGGAGGATCAACTCCACGGCCCGGTTGAAGTCCTCCATGGAGAGAAAGCTGCCGCCGCAGTCCGCGGGAACCATCAGAGGCTGGCCGGAGGCCGCCGTCTGCAACATCTCCCGCAGGTGTCGGCCCCCGATCTCCTCTCCGAATGCCCACCAAAACCGGAGGATCGTGGCCGGAATGTTGTGGGTTTTCGCGGCCAGGAGAGTCAGCTTTTCCGCGAACTCCTTGGCCACGCCGTAGGCCGGTTTACGGGCTTCCAGGACGCGCAGCGGGTGGTCTTCATCAATGGGGATACGGAAGGGTTTCCCGTACACGACGGCCGTGCTCGTGTAAATGAAGTGCCGGATTTCCTGGGAGCGCGCCGCCTCCAGGAGCAACAGGTGACCGCGCAGGTCCTGTTCCAGGAGCACCCGCGGGTCCTCCGAGAACGACCAGGCGAGATGGATGATCGCCTCCACCCCGCGGGCGGCTTCGGCCACGGCGGCCGCCTCCTCCACCCCCCCCGGGACCAGCTCCAGCACCGGGTGATCCAGGCCCCGGAACGCCTGGAGATCCTTATCCAGCACGACCACGTTGTGGCCGCGGAACAGAAGGGCCGGAACCAGTTCACGCCCCACGCTGCCGTTGCCGCCGGTCACCAGAATCCTCATGTGCCACCTCCGGACATCCCGTCGTGTCGGGAAATCACCTCCGGCCAGGGGAAATTCCTGCGGGAAACCCGCTACTCTCTGTACACGCGAATCTGGTTATCGAGCGACCGAATCCCGTCCACGCTTTTCGCAATCTTCTCCGCCGCCTCTTTGGCCCCCCCGGAAAACACCAGCCCCTTGAGGGCCACGTTGCCGCTCTCGCACACGATTATAAGATCGAGCCGCATCGTCTCCCGGTCCGCCTTAAAGGCCGCCCTGATCCTGGCCTCCAGGCTGCGGTCTCGCAGCTTGGCCCGCGAGTCCTCCGTGGGTTGAAACTCCGGGTGGCGCGCAAGCTCCAGTATCTGCTGCACCGCCAGGTCCGGCGGAACGCGCTCGCTGTTCACCACCAGGTCGTAGAGAAGCGGATCCCCCCACTGCACGTCGAAAAACTGCCGGATCCGGGAACTGGCCCCTTCGTCCGCCTTGCGAATCAGCTTGGCGGCCTCGTCCCGGTCGAGGGATCGTCGGGCCATCACCCTGGGAATTCTCGTTTCCATGGGGGCGCACACTCGCACCCGGATGCAGTGCCGGATCGACCGGAGCAGGAGAGTCGCCCACCTCCCCATGATGACCACATTGTCCTGCTCCGCAAGCCGGTAGACCTCGGACGCCAGCAGGGCAAATTCCACCTGGGTCTCCTCGGCCAGGCTGTCCCAGAAGCCCCGCTTGCTTTCCACCACCGCGATCAGCTCGTCCTCGGCCACCCCGTACGTCTCCGCCGCTTCCTTGGTGATTTGATCGCGGATGTACTCATAACCGAGGCCCTGAGCCGCCTTCATCGCGATGGCGGTGGCGCCGCTTCCATATTCCCGAGTGAAAGCCACGATCGGCATGGGAGAACCTCCTCTTCCGCGAATCTGCGGCGTTTTCCGGACGACCAGAACTTCCTCCACTTCCTCCCTAAGGCGGGCTTTGCCCGCAACCCAAGTGTCAGTGTGAGCGTCTGTAGTCATCTGTCCGTGACAAGGCGGCGTCTTGCAAGAGTTTTCAAGGCCGTCATCCCGGCGAAGGCCGGGATCCAGTGTCTTCAACGATTCTCAAAATAGCTGGACCTCGGTTTCCACCGGGGTGACGACTTCTGACCAGACGATGAAAGATGCGACGCATTTGCGTCACATCTTACGACGGAACAGTCTAAGCGGAACCCGTTTCCGGCTGCTCCCTTTCCTTCGCCTTGCGCTTGACCAGCTTTTTCACCCTCGTGCCCAGGAACGGCCAGAAGAAGATGATCGCCGCCGCGATGACCAGCGGCAGGGCTATCGGTGGTTGCAGGAAGATCAGCAGCGATCCCCCGGACATGATCAGGCTCTGGCGCATCGCCGATTCCGCCATGTCTCCCAGAACCAGGGCAAGCAGCATGGGAGCCATGTTGTAGTCCAGCTTCTTGAAGGCCCACCCGATGACACCGAAGATCATCATGTACCAGATGTCGATCATCCGGTTGTTCACGGCGTAGGCCCCGATGGCGCAGATGAAGATGAGCAGCGGCATCAGAATTGGGAAGGGTGTGCGGAGCACGGCCGCGAAGAGCGGCGCGAACGCCAGAACCACGAAGAGCCCCAAGAAGCTGGCGATCCAGGTGCTCCCGATGAGACCCCACACGAAGTCGGGATTGTCCTTGAAGAGCATGGGACCCGGCGTGAGTCCCCAGATCATG
>JACPSX010000118.1 GCA_016193065.1 Candidatus Tectimicrobiota bacterium
GAAATTTACCGGCCCGCTCGTCTCGGGCGATTTTCGATTTTACCGTAATGGCGTCCGACTTCTTCTGGAGGGCTTTCGCCTTCATCTTTGGAGTGTGATGGTGCGTCATCACGGTCTCGGATTTGATGGGCCGGGAGAGCCACATCTTCGCGGTGGTGCTAGAACGTCGGGTTTAGTAGGGTGTCAAAAGAGTGATTTTCGTGCTTCGACCAGCTCAGCACGAACGGAAGATGATCCGTGGTGCCGGTCTTTGAGGCGGGCAGGTACCTGCTGGCCTTCGACGGTGCGGCGTTGCTGCTCTTGGAACTCTGGCGGAAGAGGCGTGAGGTGTGAGTCAGGGGAGCAAATTCACCTAAGCCGAGGGATGATTGCCGGACTTTCACGAGATAGTTGTTCTCCTTCGGGGTGAAGCTTCAGTTGTTGATGTTCATGAAGTATGACATTATGTACATGGATGTTACAATGGAGTAGAGAATTGAGAACTCCGGTTTTGCAACACAAACGCGTGCAGTTGAATCAGAAAAAGCTTGACAGAGCAAAGCGGGTTTTAGGGGCGAAGACCGAGACCGGGGCTTTGAATCGAGCGCTCGATGTGGTTGTGGACGAGGCCGGGGTTGACGCCGCGCTGAAAAAGGGGCGGCGGAGAGGGCGCCTCCGAAAGGCTTTCCTATAGGGTACACCGGACGCTCATCGACACAAATATTTACATCGATTGGTTCAACAGCGGCTTGTATGAAGCCATTCTGTTCCAGGCTGGGCCGGTAAAATATCTGAGCGATATTGTTCGATGACATGGAGGTTGACGATCCCGGAGTATTTATGTATTGTAGTGACATACCTACCTTGATCCAGGGGGATCTATGCGGATTGGGTTACGCGAGGCAAATCAGCAGTTCTCGAAAGCTATGAAGGCGGTGAAAACGGGGGATGAGGTGGTCTTGACCGAGCGAGGAAAGCCCATTGCTGTGATCAAGCCGCTCAAGAAGTCCGACAAGGGAGAGACAGTGTTCCAGCGACTGGAGACGGCTGGGCTGTTGCGTGCAGCGACCAAATCTCTGCCCTTACCGTCTTGGACCCCGCGTCCATTGAAAGGCGCACCGTTGTCGAAGACGCTCCGCGAGGAACGGGATTCCTCCTGATGCCTGCCCCTTGGGCGTATTTCGACACCAGCGTACTTGTAAAACGATACGTAAGGGAACAGGGCTCAGCCCGTGCGCAGACCCTACTTCGTCGCTATCGATTCCTGTCGTCGGCCATCGCTCCGGCGGAGATGATGTCGGCTCTCTGTCGGCGTCGGGCTGCTGGGGAGCTGGCTGAACGCGACTTTGATGTGATTCTCTCCCGGATGCAAAAGGATCGGGCCTATTGGGAGCTTGTTGAAGTGAGCCCGCTGGTTCTGAGCCAAACGGAGGAACTGATTCAGAGGACACCTCTGCGAACTCTGGACGCAATCCATGTGGCTTCCGCCATGGCATTCCAGGCTGCTTCGGGGATCCAGATTCCGTTCATGACGGGGGATATCCGGCAGCGGGACGCAGCCCAACGGTTAGCCATCAATGTCGTCTGGGTGCGATGAGGGTCCTGGTGGTGTATGATCGAATAGAGTATAAAGTATAGAGGGAGGAGGCCATAGTCGATGGGTGATTTGTATGGGCAGGCCAACTCGCCGGGCGAAGAGATAAAGGTGAGCGAAACCCTACTGGACGAGATCGTCCGTCGTATTGTTGAAGTGGCGCGACCCGAGCGGATCATTCTCTTCGGTTCTGCCGCCCGCGGGCGGAGAGGACCGGACAGTGATCTCGATTTCCTCGTGGTAAAGTCCGGCGTGTCCCACCGACGCCGCCTGGCCCAGCAAATTCATCGAACTCTCTTTGGGATTGGTGTGCCTGTTGATATTATTGTGGTCACACCGGAGGACATCCAGACCTTTCGTGACAAGGTGGGAACGATCATCGGCCCCGCCCTTCGGGAAGGAAGGGAAGTCTATGCCGCCTGAACGCCGTAACCCAACCAATCCGACCGAAAGAGTTGTTCGCTGGGCTGAGTCTCTGATCTCCGCTTGGTTAAAGTAGAAGAGATGACCGAGCGGAAAAGAATTTGTAAGCCCGTTCCTTAAGAAAACCTATTTCTGGGCAGTTGTAAAGCCCCCGCCGCGTGTTATTAGGTCGGAGACTTCTCTACGGGAGGAAGACCGATGGAGAATATCCCAGACCGGGCTTCAAACGTCGTCCGAATCCATCCAGAGTACACCGTAACAGAAGAACCGCCCCTGCCGCTGGCCCAGATGAATCTCTTTACCGGCGAGGCCGAGCCGGTTCCGATTGAAGTCAGCGGGACAGACGAAGAAGGACGGGAGCGGGTCCTGGAGGAAGGAATCTCAATGGTCCAGACCCAGGACGGTTCCCAGATTGTCCTCTCCGGGTTTGGGATTTTCCTCTCGAAGAAAAGCGAGCGGCTGATTGTCAGGAGCGGCAAGAAGTCGATCTATGAGTTTCCGCTCTTTCGGGTGAACGAGGTGGTCGTGGCTTCCCGTGGGGTTTCTCTTTCCTCGGACATCATCGAAGCACTGTGCGAGCGGGGGATTCGGCTGAGTTTCCTCTCGGGAGGTGGAAGGCCCTATGCGATGGTCACCTCCCCCATGCTGACCGCTACTGTTCTCTCGCGTCGGGAGCAGATCCTTGCGTTCGCGGATGGCCGCGGGCTTAGCTTCTCCAAGAGAGTGGTGGAAGGAAAGCTCAAGAACCAGGAGAAGCTGTTGCGCTACTTCGGGAAGTACCTGAAGAAGGCGGATCCGGGGCACTTCGAGAAGGTGGAAGAGACAGCCAATCGTCTCCGGGAAATCCGCAAGAAGGTAGGGCCGATTCAGGGCAAGTGTGTAGAGGATGCCCGGGGATCTCTTTTGGGGCTGGAAGGGACTGCGGGCCGGCTGTATTGGGAGGCGGTCAAGGAGATCATTGGGGAAAAGGTGGAGTTCTTCGGACGGGAGCATCGGGGAACGGAGAATGCGGTCAACGCTCTGTTGAACTACGGCTACGGGATTCTCTACGCGCAGGTCTGGGGGGCGGTCCTCAATGCAGGCCTGGAGCCGTTCGCGGGTTTCCTGCACGTAGACCGTCCCGGGAAACCTTCCCTGGTGCTTGATCTGGTGGAGGAATTTCGCCAGCCGGTGGTGGACCGGGTGGTGATCTCCCATGTCAACCTGGGCCAGGTGATCGGCATGAAAGAGGGGCTTCTGGACGAAGAGACACGGAAAGCCTTTGGGGCGCGGGTCCTGGAGCGGCTGGAGTCAACCGAGACGGTGGCGGGGAAAAAGTATCAGATCAAATCGATCATCCAGATGCAGGCGCGCCGGCTGTGCCTGCATCTTCGGGGCGAGAAGGAATATCGACCGTTTACGTTCCAATGGTGATGAGAGATGGAGGAGCTTCGCACCTACGTCCTCTACGATATCGAAGACGACCGGATCCGGGGCCGGATCGCCGAGGCCTGTAAAGACTACGGACTCACCCGCATCCAGTACAGCGCCTTTTGCGGCTCCTTGAACCGGAACCGGCGGGGCGAGCTCTACATCCGGCTGTCGGAGGAATTGGGAGAGAAGGCGGGGAAGATCCTGATCCTTCCGGTCTGCGAGAAGGATGTGAAGGAAGAACGGAAAATTCAAGATCCTGATCCTTCCGGTCTGCGAGAAGGATGTGAAGGAAGAACGGAAAATTCAAAATGAGCATGAGGACGACGACGATTCCGACGGAAGTGCCGGTCATTCCGCTGAGGGTGAATGACCTCAAGCAGTATGTTTACTGCCCCCGGGTGGTCTTCTACCAGTACGTCATGCCGGTGGAGAAGAAGGCCACGTACAAGATGGAGCACGGGAAGATTGCCGAGGCCAGGATCGATGAGCTGGAGAAGAGACGGAAGCTGCAACGGTATCACCTGGATCAGGGGCGGCGCCGGTTCCACGTCTGGGTGCAGTCGGAACGGCTGGGGTTGTCGGGGAAATTGGACATGTTGATCGAGACCGACGAGGCTCTCTATCCGGTGGATTTCAAGTTCACGGAGGGACCGCCCCACCGGAACCATGCTCATCAGATCTGCGGGTACGGGTTAATCCTGGAAGATATGCACGGACGGCCGGTGGAGAGGGGGTTTATCTATCTGATTCCCCAGAACAAGGTGGCGGAAATCCCGATCACGGGGGCACTTCGGCAAGAAACGCTCGACATGATCGAGGCAATTCGTGCTATGATTCAGCGCGAGATGTTCCCCGATCCCACCCCTTATCGGAACAGGTGCGAGGACTGTGAATACCGGAATTACTGCCGAGATATCTTTTAGCTTGGGATTTTTACGCAAACCCCCCGGCAATTTGGGCAGGAAAGGGGGTTGCGTAGAAATTGCGATCAAAGTAAGCTTGAAAGGGTTGTTTCGTGGCGAGTTAGTGGTGCCGTAACAGCGCCTTTTGCGGCTCCTTGAACCGGAACCGGCGGGGCGAGCTCTACATCCGGCTGTCGGAGGAATTGGGAGAGAAGGCGGGGAAGATCCTGATCCTTCCGGTCTGCGAGAAGGATGTGAAGGAAGAACGGAAAATTC
>JACPSX010000119.1 GCA_016193065.1 Candidatus Tectimicrobiota bacterium
CGACGGACCTCAAGAAAAACCGCGAGGATCTGCAGGCCAATGGCGTGCTTCTGGAGCGGAAGCTCCGGGACTTCGGCATTGAGGGTAGGGTGATTCAAGTTCTCCCCGGTCCGGTGGTCACCATGTACGAGTTTGAACCGGCCTCGGGTGTGAAGGTCGCCCGCATCGTGAGCCTGGCGGACGACTTGGCCCTCGGCATGAAGGCGACCGGGGTTCGGATCGTGGCTCCGGTGCCGGGCAAAGCCGTGGTGGGCATTGAGATCCCCAATCCGCAGCGCGAGCCGGTCTGCCTGCGCGAGATTCTCTCTTCCCCCGAGTTTCAGAAATCTCCGTCGAAGCTGACCCTGGGACTCGGTAAAGATATTCTGGGGCGTCCGGTGGTGACGGACCTGGCCCAGATCCCCCATCTGCTCATTGCCGGAGCGACGGGCTCGGGGAAGAGCGTGGGGATCAACAGCATGATCTGCAGCATCCTGTTCAATGTCACCCCGGACGAAGTCAAGTTCATCATGATCGATCCCAAGATGCTGGAGCTCTCCTCCTACGACGGGATTCCCCACCTGATTTCTCCTGTGGTCACCCACCCGAAGAAGGCCGCGGTGGCCCTGAGATGGGCCGTGATGGAAATGGAGAGACGCTACCAGCTCATGGCCGAGTGGGGAGGTCGCAACGTGGATTCATTTAATGAGGTGATCCGGGAGCATCGAGAGGGGAGAGGGGAGAGAAGGCGCGAGGGGCCTGCCGGGGACGATTCTTCCCAACCCTCCGAGCTTCCATTGCTGGTGATCGTCATCGATGAGCTGGCGGACCTGATGATGGTCTCTTCCCGGGAGGTGGAAGACTGCCTGACCCGGCTGGCCCAGATGGCACGCGCGTCCGGGATTCATCTTCTGGTGGCAACCCAAAGACCCTCAGTCGATGTCCTCACGGGGATCATCAAGGCCAACTTCCCGGCCCGCATTTCTTTTCAAGTCTCCTCCAAAACCGATTCCCGCACGATCCTCGACTCCAGTGGGGGCGAGCGCCTGTTGGGGAAAGGGGACATGCTCTTCCTACCGCCGGGTACCTCCAAGCTCTTGCGGATCCACGGCGCCTTTGTGTCCGATGTGGAAATCCGCCGCCTGGTTTCTTTCCTGAAAAAATCCGGCAGGCCCACCTACGACGATTCGGTGACCCGCCCTCAGGTCTTCGAAGACGCCGTCCCTGAGGATGGGGAACGGGATGACAAGTACGATGAGGCCGTTGCCCTGGTGGCCCAAACCGGGCAGGCTTCCATTTCCATGATTCAGCGCCGCCTGCGCATCGGCTTCAATCGGGCGGCTCGGCTCATCGAGATCATGGAGCAGGAGGGGCTGGTGGGTCCCGCGGAAGCGGGCAAGCCTCGTGAAGTTTACGTCAAGCCGAAAACTACCAGCTAACCATCCACTTCTGGATTGTCCTGACAGCCCTCATCAACAACCAGTTGGATCACCCTCACCCGTGCCCTCTCCCTGAAGGGAGAGGGGATTGGGGTCTTTGCTTTTCCCCCGCAGAGCATAGGGTCTCAAGATGATACGCCCGGGTCCGCAGTCTGCACCTAAAGACTACCGTCCCTAAAGCCGTAAAGATATTGAGGAAACGGATGGGCTTTGCCTACTCTAACCCAAGGGTCCAGATGATGGAAACAGAGGGGAAACGATTGCGCGCCGTGAACAACCTTTCCGGCCCCGCCCAAGCCGGCACTCCCATTGATCGTATTCCCCGCCGGCTCCTCGAGCTGATGGCCCTCGAGGAAATCGGCCAGGTGGTCGTCTCCATCTATGATCTCAATGTGGTTCTTCCTCTGGTCCTCTCGGCTGCCCTGGTGGAGCTCCAGGCGGAGACCGGATCCATTATGCTTCTGGACCCGGAGACCCATCAACTGCGGCTTGCAGCCGCCGTCGGTCTCGAGGAGTACGTTGGGAAAACGGAAGAAAAGGGATCCGGAGGAGGGATATCCCGCTACGTTTTGGAGAAAGGTGAACCTCTTCTGATCGAGGATATTGACCGCTCCGTTTTCCGGAAGGTGAACAATCAGAAGCGCTACACGACCCGCTCCCTCATTTCGATGCCGATCAAAGTCCACGAGGAACCGCTGGGGGTCATAAACGTCACCAACAAGAAAAACCGGGGGACTTTCACTCCGGAGGATCTGAAGATCCTGCAGATCGTGGCCTACCAGGCAGCCCTGGCCATCAAAAATTCGCGGCTCTCCTGCCAAGTGGAGATCATTGAGAAGAAATTTGCCGCGGCGGAGAAGCTCTCACTGGCCGGTCAGTTTGCGGCCGGAATTGCCCACGAGATCGGAACTCCTCTCAACGTGATCCGGGGCCGGGCCCAGTTCCTGCTCATGCGGCTCCCCCCCGATGTTCCCTACCGGCAGGACCTTGATCTCATCGTTGAGGAATCAGACCGTATATCCCGTCTCGTCTACCAGTTCCTCGATCTATGCAGGCCGGCCCCCTGCGAGAAGCGCTTGGTGTCCATCAATGAAATCCTGGAGCACGTCTTTGTTCTGCTCCGTCACAAGATTCCC
>JACPSX010000169.1 GCA_016193065.1 Candidatus Tectimicrobiota bacterium
CATTCTTTTCAAAGCGGCCTACATCCCTTGCTGTATCGAGTATACCCTCCGCCCCTCTAGCCACGCCTCCGCGATCCACCGTATGGACAATTCCCGCGTCACTGTCGGCTGGGCCCCAATCGCGGCCAAGCCCCTTTTCAACTTTCCCTTCGGAAACCTCACGCTTCTCAGCAATGTTGCGCACGGCCTCGAGGTGTGACTCCTCCTGTCCTTGGCAACGTCGGTTCAAAACCATTGAGGTGGAACATCAGTTAAGGAATCTGCTATCCATTTCCTTTGCCACTCCGCCGCCGCCTGGCTTTTCTTTGAACCTCCTGCCTGCGAGGCCACGGTGCCTTACCGTCAAAGATGGGTCCGATCCGCTGCATCACAACTGGTAAGATCTCGCGGATCTGGGGCACCGTAAGGGCATGTGCATACTTTCCTCTGTAGACACAGAAGAACAGTACCTCTCGGGTCTTACGGACCCAAACGCGATCAGAGTATAGGCGACCCTCACGGACGGTCTCAATAAGCACGGGGCGGTCAAAGATCACTATGAGGCCAGGGCCCCCACCGGGATGGGGTTGCACGTCTTTGACGCGTAAGTCTTCCACTGTAACGCCTTTGTATCGTTATCCTCTGTGTCCCACGACCTGCGTCACCGGGTGGAGGAGCCAGGTCTTGAAGACGTCAATTGAGTCAGGCATCTCACTTTCCACGGGGGCGCCTCTCCTTCTGCGGGGCGACCCCGTTCAAGACTGGGAGGTAGTCCAGAACACCCACCGTGATGCCCAGGTATCGCGGAAGGCCACCAAGCTCCACGGTAGTGCCGAACAGCAATGTATCCAACTCAGGCAACAGGTACCCCCTGTTCCGATACTCGGCAGGGTCCATCAGCGCATACTCTCCCAATCTGTCGAGCGCGACCAAGTAGGTAATGCAGATTCACTCGCGCCCCAACCGGGACCATGGTCACGAGCATCAATCGCCACCCCTGGTGCATAAGGCCAGCGAGGGTAATCGCATCATGCCTGCCCCGTGTGATAATGACGCCATTTGCCTCGGCCTCAACCAGAGCGGATTCGTGCTCAGTGAACTACCCCGGAGCAAGCTGCGGGGCATCAAGTGCCAGAACAGGAAGAGCCCTGCGCGGCGAGCCGCGGGGAATGAACCCCCTTCGATTCAAGTGGCTCACGGCCTCAAAGGCCACCAGTTCTGCACGGACGGACCTCCGGATCCTCTGCAAGCGTTCGTCATCCTGCCAGATTCCAGATACTATCCCGTAATCTCGTCGTGCAGTGATGGCCAACCTCCCAGGGACTGACCATATTTCGTCATTCCCCTGACCCGACGCCAGACTCGTTCCTCTGCTTCATCGGTGTTTGGCTCAGCATGAAGTTCGGCCAGAGGAACCGTCACCGCCGCTGCTCCACAAGAATCCTGGTATTGCTGCCGACGCGCTAACAGGTCATCATCCATCGCCGCCGCTCTCCGGAAACAACAAGGCCCTGGGCGTACGGCAGGAAGCCACACCCATGGCCGCAAACCGGAAGGTCAGAGCCTCCCGGAACCTATTCATTTACTGCCGCCGTGCTTGAGTTGTCTCAGTGAAGCAAGCCTTTCCGCATCCTGTCAATATGAAACTGCCATTCTCCGCTTGGTTGCTCCGTGACCTCCGATGCAACTCCGCCGTCCGGTTGCGTGGATCTGGCGTCAGGGGATGGTTTGGTGAAGAGGGATGTGTGCGACGGGACCCAAGCCGGCCTTTATTCCAGCCACCCTTTTTTCGGGGACCCCCTGGATCCCGCATCCACTTTAGGAATCTGAAGGCATTCGTCGCTGTCAGGCACGGCCGATCCACCTGCTGGGCTACTGGAAGTCTTCCATCCCATCCGCCTGGCCCAGTTCGATTTTCGCGACGTGCTTGTCAGCATTGCAGCCCCCGTGGATGATCATCGAGGAGTACCTTCGTGCACTACAGAGCCAACAGTGGTCTTCCGAATGAAGAGCGTGGATTCATCGTGTTGAAGCACCACCTCGAACATCTCGTCATCACGCTCATTGACCCACCCCGCTACCTCCCACCCATTCATCCGCTGGAGACGCATAAGGGGCAGCACGCGGAGGCGGTCCCGCTGCTCTGGAGCAGGTTGACGGTAATGGCGCAGCTCAACCACATCGGTGTGGGCGACGGTTACTGTCCCCTCAGCGGTGCGGATCAGGTACGCTCCCCGATCAACTTGCTCCAACGTGCCTGAGTAACTCAAACCGCTGGATGTCAGTATTACCACGCGCCCCCCAGGTGGCAAGTCAATTGGCTTGGGCTGCGGCTGGACCCTGACGACTGCTGGAAGAGGGTCCGCCCTAGGCTGCAACTTGGCGATTTCGGCGATCCTATCCTCGATGTTCGGATGGGTTGCGAACAAGCCTCCGCCTGTTCGCCCATACCGATTTCGGAGGAGCGTCAGTACCTGGAGCATCGTGCGCTCCGGTTCCGCGTAACCCGTCTTGCGGAGGATTTCCACTGCTTTCTGATCTGCCTCAAGCTCCTGCGACCGTGAAAAGGCACGGACGACGAGCGGGTTTACAAGCTCGTCGGCGTGCCTAAGGCCTGGGAGCTTAGTGTCCAGGACCGCGAACACCGTGCTGATCACCACAGACGTGACAATGGACTTGCCCACATGGCCTAGAGCCTCATGGGCGACCTCGTGCGCGACAACCCCATCGATAGTTTCCTGATCTTGAGTCGCTAGCCCATCTGTGAAATAGAATACACCCCCTCCCGCATTCGCCGCGTTGATCTCATGAGACCGGATCATGCCCATCTTAAAGGCTCGAGGGTTCTCCCCAGCAGCCATCCCTGCCCGGTAGAGGGATTGGGCCAGCCGTTGATGCTGCGGAGATGAGGCGTCAGCCCGGTAGGCACCTTTGGGGACGGCTGTCCCGCAGGCAGCGAGGGCGACCGCGAAGGAGGCGAGGAGAGCGGCTCCGAACCTTTTTCCAATGTCCATTTGAGCTCGCTCTTCCTACGGTCGCCCCCGAAGGATGACCATCGGCTGTTCGATCTGACGCTGATACTGCCCGCGAAAGGCCTTGACCAGGACAGTTGACCCCGCGCTCTTGCTTGCTAGGAGTGCGGCGACGTGACCCGGGCCTTCAAGATCAATTCCGTCAATCGCCACGATCACGTCACCGGGATCCAAATCGATAGGGGGCAGGTCTGGATTCCGGGCAAAAGGTAAGACTACAGCGCCGCGACCGGGTCGGAGGCCGACTCGTTCGAGGGTCTGCTGGTCCGGAGAACCGAGAGGGACCCCGAGCCAGGGCCCGGTGGGGGGCACCGGTGCTGTGGGCGGACTGGCCTTTGCCAAAGGTTGAGTCGGGCTGGCAGGCACGCTGGGCGTGGGGGCGGATGCTTGCGCGGACGGTGAGGGTAACTGGGCTGGCGCACTGGGGGGCGTATGACCCTCGGGAGCGAGTGAGAAGCCAGTCAGCTCGGCGATAATCCACCCTTCGTTCATGTAATTAACCAGCTTCACATGGCGACGAACCTTTGGCGAGTACCAAGCTTCCGAAACTCGTGCACCAAAATCGGATGTGGAGAGCAGATAGAATGCTTCGAACTCGCCTGCTGGCACCCGGACGACCCCGTACCCCTTCACCTCAAAGTTCGTGGAGGTGTTTATTTTTCCAGTCTGGGTCTCCATCTCCCCTTTGGACTGCCAAGTTTTTCCGACCTCCAATGGCCAAGCATAGCTCTGCAAAGGCGGCGTATGGGTAGCCGTGATCTTATCCTTCTCCTGGACCTGAATTGTCTGCAAGTCCTCACTCAGGAGCAGTTTGTTTTCACCGAACTTGACCACATACGCCGTCAGGCCCTTAGCAAGTTCCTTCCCTATGACCTCTTGTCGGCTGGTGCCACTTCTAATCCCTGATAGCTGGTAGGTCCACACGTAGCCAGTTTCCCATAGTGGGCGACCGACCTTGGACGGGCTGACCCCCATACGCTGCTCTACCTTCGGCGCTTCGGTCCTTTCGAAATCCTCCAGATCCACAAACCCGAGCGCTTTCTGTTGGTTCACGCATTCCAAATACGAGCCGACTGCGACCGTAGTGCCAATGACACCAAACCCGAATGACCCACATCGCACCTGCCTTCCCCGCGCACTGATCATGACTTTGGGAGGTGCGGCGCAGCCTATGAGAGTCAGGAGGATCAGAAGGGAGAGGATGGCCTTCATGGAAGCCCCCTTTCTGTATGCCTGATCGTTGTGGGTATGAGAACCGGGGGCGAGGAAGTGGCCCCTGGATGCACCTCGGGGCGCGAAAGATAACCAAATGGCCAGCATGACCCGCTGAACACGCCGGGGAGTAGGCCAGAGTCCCCTCGGGACACCGGGCGAGGGGGGGGCCGCTCGCCTTTGAGGCTAACCGAGACCGTTCTTGTGTGTCAACAGGGAAGCCATCCCCGGCCAGGGCCGCGGGAGGGCCTTTTCCCGTCGCGAACGCTAGGCCGGGGATGGGTGGTTAACCCGCCAGTTTCACTGAGACTCTACGATCCGAAAATTCCCCTTGACTTTTCCCGCCCAGAGTATGAAGCTTCCATTGTCGCCCCAACCAGGAGACACGGGAAACCGTGGTTTCGGGCGAGCCGACACGCGCAAGTCGGTCATTGCCTGGATGGGCCAGGGACCTGCGAAAGCAGCCCCTGGCCGCTTGTTTTTTATGGCCAGATCCGCGGGTGGGTCCGGATCTTCAAAATCGTACTCGTTCCGGCTGAGTATGCCGTGATGAAGTGCGACACCCCCTTGCGGTTAGGAGTCTGTATCACCACAGCAAAGTCCTCGCCCCAACCGGACCCGGTAAGTAGGTAGACCTCCCGCCCCTTGACGTGGGCTTGTCGAATCTCCTCTGGCCTCTGAAGTGCCTCTAAGATCCACGGCATCCGCTCAGCCCGCTCAAGATCGAAATACTGTCCGTTTCTCCAGAACACATGGGCCCAGTTGTGGGCGGTAAAGATCACGCGCACCTGCGTGCCACCCCGGGAGGCGAACACCTTCGCCCAGACGAAGTGCTTGAAGAAGTACGCCTTGAAATCATTCTCGCTCGTGAACCCAAGGACCTGCGGCGGCGGCCTGGTCATCCTGGGCACCTGCCTCCCTACGTCTTCATACCTCCCAGAAAACAGCGAGGCCCCGGGTGCACGGCGGGCAGCCAGAACCCAGGGCCTCGCGTACCGGCAGGCCGGAGCCTCCCGCCACCTTATGCCCTTGTGTGCCCGCCGTGCTTTCGTTGAGCCCTTCTACCTACAGCCTCTCGATTTTGTCAAGCTCGTTTCGTCCGTGGATGATTTGAAAAATTTGGGGAGGATGCCCGTGCGAGGGAGCCCCATCCCCTTCTGTTCCACCCCTCCGGGTGCTTCCGGGTTCCCCCCCCCTCCCTGACCGATTCACGATCCCCGATCCGGGGCGATTGCAGGGTGGCCTCCGTTGCTGGTGTCAGTTCTGGTGTCAGTTGCATATGGTACAAGCTCGATTTCCAGCATACTCCATCACAGTCGTCTGACCAAAAGAAAACCCGCGTAACTGCGCGTCACGCGGGCTATCTGGTTGGTTTCTCTATGGTGGGCCCACCAGGATTCGAACCTGGGACCGTCCGGTTATGAGCCGGTGGCTCTGACCACTGAGCTATGGGCCCACGCCAGGCGAATGCACTTGCAAGGCCATCTCTTCACCGACTAACCGAAATGCCTCCAAGGCTTCTCGGCTCTCTCGTCTTCCGCTAGCCCTCCACGAAGCTCTTCAGCTTCTTGCTCCGGGTCGGGTGGCGCAGCTTCCGCAGGGCCTTGGCCTCGATCTGGCGGATTCGCTCGCGGGTGACGTCGAACTGCTGTCCGACCTCCTCCAGGGTGTGGTCGCAGCC
>JACPSX010000170.1 GCA_016193065.1 Candidatus Tectimicrobiota bacterium
CCGGGTACCCGGTTCCCGGGTGCCGTCGTCCGTTCGTGGTGAGCCTGTCGAACCATGAACGGACTTATGACACAGTCTCTGAGGGGAGAGGGCACTCGATCAGGATGTAACAAATATAATTCGTTCGTATAAGTTTCCACAGAATCCGGTTGCCGGTCTACGGCACCAGCGCTGCCTTGATGGGGTAGATTCCCGACACGTCGCCGCCCACGGCTCGAATGGCTTCCTCAGCTTGCTCCAGGGGATAAACATGGCTGATAATGCGAGCCAGCGGGTACTTTTCCGCCTTATGCTCGATGAAGCGGATTGCCCCCAGGACGGCTTCGCTCCCCTTGCTGAAAACTCCCTGCACGCGCACCTCGTTCCAGACCAGATGGTCAAGGAGCAAGGAGGTGCGTGTCTCTTTTCCCGTAAGCCCTCCCAGCACGATGGTCCCCAGCTTGCGTACCATTCGCACCGAGGCTGCGATGGCCGCCGGGCTCCCCGTCACATCGAGCACCAGGTCGGCCATGGCTCCGCCGGTGATTTCGCGTACCCGCTCCACCACATCTTCATCCTCGGCCACAAGCACGTGGTCGGCCCCCAGGTCCAGCGCCAGAGCGAGCCGCTCCCGGTCGTGGCGCAGGCCGGTGACGATGATCGTTCCCGCTCCGCTGTCCCGGGCAATCACGACTGCCGCCAGGCCCTGCGCACCGGCCCCCTGGATCACCACCGTGGCTCCCAGGGCCACTTCTCCCTTGATCCGGATCCACTGGACTCCGTTGGCCAGCACTCCTTTGGCCAGGACCGCGACGCGGTCGGGAATATGGGAAGGGATGCGGTGGACCACCGAGCCCGGAGCCAGGTACATGTAGTCGGCCATGGCTCCCCACAGGGAAGGGGGAACCGTGATGGGAGTGCCCGTGCCATAAGAGCGCTTGCTATGGCAGAAGCGGAACTGGCCGCTCAGGCAATAGAGGCAACTCCAGCACGGCACGGAGCCCTCCACGACGACACGATCCCCCGGGCGCACGCCGTAGCGGCGAGCGGCGCTTTCCCCGACTTCCGCAATTGTGCCGAGAATCTCATGACCCAGGACGAGGGGCAGAGGCGCCGCCAGTTTGCCGTGGTAAAGCTTGGCGTCCGTGCCGCATATTCCCGCCATCTCCACCTGCAACAGGGCCTCGTCTGGCCCGATGCGGGGCACTTCGAATTCGCGAATGGCGATCTTCCCGACTTCTTCCAAAACAGCGGCCCGCGCTTTCACGACCCCGCTCCTCTCGCGCAGGATGCACCTGCACCCCCGTGCCCTCGCGGCAAAGTGCATCCTACCATGTTGTCAAGCCTATAGGCGCCTTATAGCAGTCCCTTTTATCCTCTGTCTCAGCCTCCATCCACCCGGACGATCGGCCCTTCCGGGAAAAGGTATTACGTTAGTTAAACGCGTTTAACTTTTTTCTGGCGGCCGTTGGAAAGCGCGAAAAATCAAGCGGGCTTTGAGCTTCTTTGATCGTGACGCTCTTCACCGTATGGGTGTAAATCATGGTGGTCCTCACATCGCTATGCCCCAGCAACTCCTGAATCGTCCGAATGTCATAATTCCCCTGAAGCAGATGGCTGGCAAAGCTGTGGCGAAACGTATGGGCGCTTGCCCGTTTGCAGATTTGCGCAGCGCTCACGGCCTGTTTAATTGCCTTCTGGACATTCGTTTCATGCAGATGGTACCGTCGGTATTCCCTAGTCTTGGTCTCAAGGGTCAGGTGTTTGGCAGGGAAAAACCACTGCCAGATAAATTCTTTGGCTGCATTTTTGTATTTTTGCTCGAGTGCGTTCACTAAAAACACGCCGCCATATCCCCGATCCAGGTCACCTCGATGAAGGACTTTGAGGGACTCCAAATGTACCCGGAGTTCCTGAAGAATCGTCTGCGGAAGCGGAACCGTCCTGTCTTTCTGCCCCTTTCCGTCATGAACTGTCAAAAGGCCCGCATCGAAATTCAGGCATTGCACGCGAAGCCCCAGGCATTCAAAAAGCCTCAATCCGCAACCGTATAGCAGTTTTACGATAAGGTCATAGGGAGGCTCCATATGCGCCAGGACGGCATCGATCTCCTCCCGGGATAAAACGACCGGGATATAGGGCTTCCTCTTCGCCCTGACCACACCGTCAACTTTTCCGAATTCCTTGCGCAAGACGTGGCGATAGAAGAAGAGGAGTGAGTTGAACGCCTGATTTTGGGTGCTTGCCGACACCTTTCGTTTCACGGCCAAGAATGTCAGGAACGCCTTCACATCGTCCGTCGAGAGCTCGGCGGGGGCCTTGCTGCACGTAAACGTCTGAAATTGCTTCACCCATCCCCGATACGTCCTGAGGGTTTTTGAAGAATAATGCCGGATGCGGATTTCATCCGTCAGTCGGGCGTATTCCGATCTCCAAGAAGCTCCCGTTTCCGGTCCTGCGCGGAAAGATCCGGGATCGATCAGGGCCGCCGGTTCGGGGCGAGTCATTTCCGGCAATCTCGATGGACTTGAGGCGTTTATGGTCTTTGGCGTGACGGACATCTTCTTTATCTCGGTGGAAGGGGAACTGACTGAAGGACCGGCGGGTTGAAGCGGAGCGGCAGTGACGAGTTTCCCCGATTCTCTCAATTGGAGC